>JACCUL010000185.1 GCA_013811855.1 Acidimicrobiia bacterium | reverse complement strand
GTCCAGCCGACCCCGGCTCCGCCGCCGCGGCACTCGGCCCGACCGCTCCGAGCACGTCACCGACGCCGACCGCACTGCCGACCTCGACGCGCCATCCGTCCACTCGCCCGGCCGCCGGCGCCACGACGTCGTGGTGCATCTTCATCGACTCCACGAGCAGCAGGACCGAGCCCCGCTCGACGACGTCGCCGGCCTCGGCCAGGATCGCCACGACCGTGCCCTGCAGCGGGCTGCGGATCGGCGTTGCCTCGGTCACCGGAGCAGGCCGGAGAAGTACGCCGCCGTGCGCTCGATGCCGTCGCGCAGCTCGACCACCGGCTCCCACCCGAGCTCCGAACGGGCGACCGAGATGTCGGGCTGACGCTGCGGCGGATCGTCGATCGGGAGCGGCTCGTGCACGATGGGCGACGACGAGCCGGTGACGTCGAGCACGATCCGAGCGAGCTCGTCGACGGTGTGCTCGTTGGGGTTGCCGATGTTCACGGGTGTCGTCACACCGGAGTCGAGCAGCGCCAGCAGGCCGCGCACCTCGTCGTCGACGTAGCAGAACGAGCGGGTCTGCTCGCCGTCGCCGTAGATGGTGATCGGCCGTCCGCCGATCGCCTGCACGAGGAAGTTGGACACGGCCCGCCCGTCGTCGGCCCTCATCTGGGCTCCGTAGCTGTTGAAGATGCGGGCGATTCGTACGTCGATGCCGTGGTGGCGGTGGTACGCCATGGTCATCGCCTCGGCGTAGCGCTTGGCCTCGTCGTAGACGCCGCGAGGTCCGATCGGGTTGACGTGGCCCCAGTACGATTCGGGCTGCGGGTGGACTTCCGGGCTGCCGTACACCTCGCTCGTGGAGGCCAGGAAGAAGGTGGCTCCCTTGGCCTTGGCCAGGCCGAGGCAGTTGTGCGTGCCGAGTCCGCCGACCTTGAGGATCTGGATCGGGATGCGCTCGAAGTCGGCCGGGGACGCCGGGCTGGCGAAGTGGAGGACGGCATCGACCGCACCGGGAACCCACACGTAGCGGCTGACGTCGTGGTCGACGTACGTGAAGCCGGTCCGCCCGAACAGCTCCTCGATGTTGGCGACCGAGCCGGTGATCAGGTTGTCGAGCGCGACGACCTCGTCACCCCGATCGAGCAGGGCCCGGCACAGGTGCGAGCCGAGGAAGCCGGCCCCGCCGGTCACCACGACCCGCGACATCAGGAGGCGAGCCGCCAGGCGAGCCGACCACTCGTCACGGAGGCGAGCCGCCAGGCGAGCCGACCACTCGTCACGAAGGTGAGCCGGTCACTCATGACGGGGTCGTTCCGCTCGGCGTCCGACGCCGTCGTAGCCCAGACCGGCGGCGCGCACGGCGGCCGGATCGAGCAGGTTGCGGGTGTCCACGATGGCGCGGGGATCGGCCATCAGCCCGGCGACCTTGTCGAGGTCGAGCACGGCGAACTCCGGCCACTCCGTCGCCACGACGAGGACCTCGGCGCCGGCGGCCGCGCCGTACGGGTCGGCGGCCAGGGTGACGCCCTCCAGCTCGGCCGGGAGGCGGCCGACCGCCACGGTCGGATCGTAGGCCTGCACGGTGGCGCCGGCGGCGACGAGCGCTTCGACGATCGCCACGCTCGGCGATGCCCGCAGATCGTCGGTGCCGGGCTTGTACGTCAGGCCGAGCACGCCGACGACACGGCTCCGCAGCCCGAGCCCCGGCTCGGCGCCGAGCGCGGCGCGTACCTTGGCCACCATCCGCCGGCGCTGCTCGTCGTTGACGTCGATGACGCCCTTCATCATCGTGAAGTCGTAGCCGTAGTCAGCGGCGATCTTGACCAGCGCCCTGGCGTCCTTGGGCAGGCAGCTCCCGCCCCAGCCAGGCCCCGGCCGCAGGAACTGCCCGCCGATGCGGGGATCCGAGCCGATGCCGGCGACGACGTCGTCGATGTTGGCCCCGACGGCCTCGCACATGGCGGCCACGGCGTTGACGAACGAGATCTTCATGGCCAGGAATCCGTTGGCGGCGTACTTGATCGTCTCGGCCGAGGCCGGGTCGGTGACGATGACGGGCGCGCCGAGGCCGGCGTACAGCTCGGCCAGCCGGGCGGCGGCATCGCGATCATCGGCGCCGATGACGACGCGGTCGGGCTGCAGGAAGTCGCTGACCGCCGTGCCCTCGCGCAGGAACTCCGGGTTGGACACGACCGGGACGTCGGTGCGCCCAAGCACCCGCTCGACCGCCCGCGTCGACCCGATCGGGACCGTCGACTTGTTGACGACCAGCGCGCCGTTGCGCAGCACCGGCCCGATCTCACTCGCCGCGGCTTCGATGTAGCGCAGGTCGGCACCGCCGTCGGCGGCCTGGGGGGTCGGCACGCACAGGAACACGATGTCGGCGTCGCGCACGGCGGTCGCGGCACCGAGCACGAAACGCAGCCGGCCGGCGGCGAGCCCTTCGGCGACGAGGTCCTCGAGGCCGTCTTCGACGATCGGGATCTCGCCCCGCCGCAGCCGCTCGACCTTGCCGGCGTCGATGTCACCGCAGACGACGTCGTGGCCGAGATGGGCCAGGCAGGCACCGGTCGTCAGCCCCACGTAGCCGGTGCCGACGACCGCCAATCGGGCCGGGACGACGGGGCCGAGTCGAATGGCGGGGCGACCCTTCCGCTCGAATCGTCTGCGCGCATCGGGCTCGGCCATGGGCGGTCCGAGGGTACCAGCGGCCCTTGGTGGTGGATCGCTACGGTGGCCGCGGTGCTCGCCACGGTTCCCGACCCCGGTCTCACCGACGCCTGCGGCGAGTCGCCGGGCGGGCTGTGCGAGGCGGTGTGGGATTCGACCGACAACGAGACCCTGGCCAAGCTCGCCGACTGGGCGATCGGCCGACCACTGAAGATCGTCGTCATCATCCTCATCGCCTTCGCGCTGTCTCGGCTCGGGCACCGCGCCGTGCGCCGGCTCGTCCTCCGGATCGTCCTAGCCGACCAGCAGCTCGCGGCGCGAACGCTCTCGCGCGTCGGCGTGCCGACCCCCACCGTCGTCACCGACCCGCGGCGCGAAGGGCGGGCGCGGTCGATCTCGACCGTCGTGGCCTCCTCGGTCTCCGTCCTGGTGTGGGTGATCGCGGTGATCCTCGTCATCGGCCAGCTCGGCATCGACCTCGCCCCGCTCATCGCCGGCGCCGGGATCGCCGGCATCGCGCTCGGCTTCGGCGCCCAGAGCCTCGTCAAGGACTGCCTCACCGGTCTGTTCATCCTGATCGAGGACCAGTACGGCATCGGCGATGTCGTCGACCTGGGCGAGGCCGTGGGTGTCGTCGAGCGCATCTCGCTGCGCACGACCGTGCTGCGCGGGCAGGACGGCACCGTGTGGCACGTCCCCAACGGCGAGGTGCTGCGGGTCGGCAACCGCTCGCAGCTGTGGTCCGTCGCCGTCGTCGATGCGGTCGTCGGGCCGGACGCCGACCTGGCCCTGGCCCGCCAGGTGCTGCAGGAGACGGCGATCGAGGTGTGCGCCACCGACGCCTATCGCGACGTCGTGTTGGAGCCGCCCGAGCTGCTCGGTGTCGAGTCGGTCGCCGCCGAGGGCATCACGTTGCGGCTGCTGGTCAAGACGACGCCCGGCGCCCAGTTCAACGTCCAGCGGGCGCTCCGCGAGGCGATCAAGCAGGCCTTCGACCGGTCCGGCATCGACCTGCCGTTCCCGATGCGCACCACCTGGACGGGCGTCCCCTCGGACCCGCCGGCATGAGGCCGAGCCGGAGACGAGGCCCTCCAGCGGGACTGGGCTCCTCTGCGCCGCCGCGAGCTGCCCGAGCCGTCGCCGTGCCCTGTGACAGCATGACCATCATGGCGTTCCCCGGCCACGCCACCTGCCGCCTGCGCAGTTGCTGGCCACTCGCTCGCACGGGACGTGGTCGGCCGGCGAACCTCGTGTCGCGCAGCGTCCGGAGGTCCGCGGGAGCACGGTGATCGCCTTCCTCACCCGGCCCGCGCCGGACGACCTGCGCTGGTCGATCGTGCTCATCGGCATCACCGCGTTACTGCTCTGGCGGACGTCGGTGTCGACGCGTCCGCCGCGCCTCGTGCCGGCCACCGCGTCGGCCGAGCTCGGCGCCGAGTCGCCGGCCATCGCCAGCCTGCTGACGAA
>JACCUL010000178.1 GCA_013811855.1 Acidimicrobiia bacterium | reverse complement strand
GCCGAGACTGCCCGATGGCGCGCTGGAGCTGGAGGTGCTGGCGGTCCTCTGGCGGGCATCGGGACCGCTGACGCCGGCCGACGTCCGCCGGCACATCGCTCACGACCTCGCCTACACGACCGTGATGACCGTGCTCGGCCGGCTGCACGCGAAGGGGCTCGCCGACCGAGCGTTGGTGGGCCGGGCGTTCGGTCACACCGCCGCTGTATCGGAGTCCGAGCTCACCGCGCGCAAGATGGGCACCGTGCTCGCCACCGCCGACGACCGAGCTGGTGCGCTCTCGGGCTTCGTGACCCACCTGTCGGCAGCCGACATCGCCGGGCTGCGGCCGCGCCGAGGCCTGGCCGAACTTGACCCGCGAGCAGATCGAAGCCCTACTTGGGGCGGGCGATAGACTTAGCGCCGTGAGGTTCGATCCGACACCGGAGCAGCTCGCCGCTATCGCCCGTCTGTCGCTGGCTCGCGTGACGGAGCTGTCGGCCGCGGCGTCTCGCTCGGCGGACCCCGGCGAATCGTTGACCGCTGACGAGCAGCTCGCCTTCGACGCGTCGCGCTCGGCGGTCGAAGCGTTCCCCGGCGTCGCCTGGTCGCCACTGGCCGACTAGGGGGCCGCCGCCGTACCCGGGGTGGCCCCGCGGGGGCGGTGGCCTTGCCGTCCGGCCGCCTCCGCCCGAGGCGCCTGTGTCGGCCGCCGAGGTTGCCGGCGAAGGCGCTGCGGCCACCGTGGTTCGTCGTCTCTGAGAGGTCGTTGCTCACGCCGGCGACAACGAAGAGGTCCATCATGAGGCCCACCGTCACGAGAGGGTTCGCGACGCAGTGGGTGTGGAAGCGCCGGCCGCCGAACAGCGCCTCAGGCGAACGAGGTCGCCGTGCTCACTTCCCGTCGACCGTGAGTTCCTTGGCCGCCTTGGCGATGTCGGTCTGGTACTTGAGCAGGATGTGCAGGGTGTCCTTGGCCGTGTCCTCGTCGATCGAGTCGAGGTTGAGCAGCAGGAGCGTGCGGGCCCAGTCCAGCGTCTCGGACACGCTGGGCGCCTTCTTGAGGTCGAGCTGGCGGATCGAGCGCACGACGCGGGCCACCTGGTCGGCCAGGTTGGTGGTGATCCCCGGCACCTTGGCCAGCACGATCTCCTTCTCCCGCTCCAACGTCGGGTAGTCGACGTGGAGGTAGAGGCAGCGGCGCTTCAAGGCCTCGGACAGCTCGCGGGTGTTGTTCGACGTGAGGAACACGAGCGGGATCTGGAGAGCCTCGATCGTGCCCAGCTCGGGGATCGACACCTGGTAATCCGAGAGGATCTCCAACAGCAACGCCTCGGTCTCGACCTCGACGCGGTCGACCTCGTCGATGAGCAGGACGACCGGGTCGGGGGCGCGGATCGCCTCCAGCAGCGGCCGGGTGAGCAGGAACTCCTCGGAGAAGATGTCGTCGTGGACCTCGCTCCACGAGTCGGAGTGGCGATCGGCCTGGATGCGCAGCAGCTGCTTTTTGTAGTTCCACTCGTACAGCGCCTTGGACTCGTCGAGCCCCTCGTAGCACTGCAGGCGGATGAGGCGGGCGCCCGTCATCTCGGCCACCGACTTGGCGAGCTGCGTTTTGCCCGTGCCGGCCGGCCCCTCGACGAGCACGGGCTTGGCGAGGCGATCGGCCAGGAACACGACCCCGGCGATCCCGTCGTCGGCCAGGTAGTCGACGCGGCCCAACCCGTCGCGGACGGCTTGCACGCTCTCGAATCGGTCGGTCACGTCGCCCGCTCGCTCGTTCACACCGGCGACGCTACTGGTGCGTCCCCGGCCGGTCCGTGCCGGATCGGCCTTTCGCGTCAGCGAATCCGACGCGTACGGTCAGGTTCGCTGACGTAGAACGCAACCCCCGTACGATCCGGGCTCCATGGCCGGGGTCCTCGCTGCGTACGTCGACGCCTTCGTCGACGGGGTCGGGGCCGACCTCAGCGACCTGTCGGGGCAGGACCATCGGGCCGAGGTGATCGTCGAGGCCGGCGATCTCGTGGCCGCGGTCATCGACAGCGACGAGCGGCACTCGGCGGCCGAGCTCGAGGCGTGGCTGGACGACATCGGGATCCGCCTCGACCCGCCGGTGGTCGTGTCCTCCGACCGGCTGCGCGAGGGCGAGGTACTGGCCGGCAAGCGGCGCTGGTTGGAGCGTCCGAGCACCCTGGCCGACCTCCTGCTGCGCGCCGACGCCCGAGACAGCGGTCGGCGGGCCGCCCGCTACTACGACCTGGGGATGCGCCTGGCCCACGCCGCCGCAGCCGTCGACCTCGTGCCGTCACCGGACGAAATCGCCGCCATCGACAGCTTCCGCAACGTGCTGCTCGCCGCGTTCGACGCCGCCGCGGTGGCCCGACCGGGTCGGCCGGCGACGGCGACGCCATCCAGCGGACCAGCAGCGGCGGCGGCCGCGACGGCGGAGCTGCCGCCGGCTCGCCCCATCGAGGAGCTGCTGGCCGAGCTCGACGAGCTCGTCGGGCTGGACCGGGTCAAGACCGACGTGCGCCGGCTGACCAGCCTGCTGCGCATCCAGCAGCTGCGCGCCGAGCGCAACCTGCCGACGTTGGAGACGAGCCACCACCTCGTCTTCACGGGCAACCCCGGCACCGGCAAGACTACGGTGGCCCGCCTGCTGAGCCAGATCCTGCAGGCCCTCGGCATCGTGTCGAAGGGCCACCTCGTCGAGACCGACCGCTCCCACCTCGTCGCCGGCTACGTCGGCCAGACCGCGGTGCGCACCCGCACCGTCATGGAGTCGGCGCTCGGCGGCACCCTGCTCGTCGACGAGGCGTACGCGCTCGCCCGCGGCAGCGAGCAGGACTTCGGGCGCGAGGCCATCGACACCATCGTCAAGTTCATGGAGGACCACCGTGGCGACCTGGCCGTCATCGCCGCCGGCTACCCGGAGGAGATGGCCGACCTGATCGACGCCAACCCGGGCCTGAAGAGCCGCTTCGCGCGGACCATCCACTTCCCCGACTACACGAGCGACGAGCTGGTGGCCATCTTCGAGCTGCTGAGCGGCTCGAACGAGTACCACCTCGACGGCGCCGGGCGCACGCAGCTCCGGGCCGTCGTCGAGGCCGAGCCGCGGACCCGCGGGTTCGGCAACGCCCGCTTCGTGCGCAACGTGTTCGAGGCCGCCGTCGGCCGCCAGGCCGAGCGGCTGGCCGACGTCCCCGAACCGACCGACGCGCAGCTCACCGAGCTGACGGCCGCCGACATCCGGGCCCCCGACGTCGGACTCGACGCTCCCGCCGGCCTCTAGCCTGCGCCGGGATGGGGTTCCGGGACCGGTTCTTCACGCCGACCACGGCGCGGGCGATCCTGTCGTGGCGGTTGGCGGTCGGGCTGGCCGTCGGGATGGTGGCCGCGGTGGCCGGCCTCCATGTGCTCGCGGCGATCGGCCTCGGCCTCGCCGTGTACGTCGGAACGGTGCTCGTCGCCGTGCCCAACGGGCCCCGCGCCGCGGCGATCGACCCGTTCACCGTCGGCGAGCCGTGGCGCCAGTTCGTCCAGAGCGCGCAGCGATCGCGGCGCCGGCTGGCCGCCACCGTCGACGGCACGGCCGCCGGGCCGTTGCGGGACCGCCTGGCCGACATCACGGCGCGCCTGGAGAGCGCCGTCGACGAGAGCTGGGCCGTCGCCAAGCGCGGCGACGAGATCGACCACGCCCTCACCGCGCTCGACCCGACCCGGTTGCGCTCCAACCTGACGACGCTGCAGACCCAGGTCGAGCGGGCGCCGACCGAGAACCTGACCGCGGCCATCGCGTCGGTCGAGAGCCAACTCGCCAGCGCCGGCCGCCTGCGGGCGCTGTCGGCCTCGACGGCGGACCGGCTGCGGCTGACCCAGGCCCGCCTGGACGAGCTCGTCGCCCGCGCCGCCGAGGTCAGCGTCGGCAGCAGCGACACCGACACCTACGCCCACGACGTCGACGACCTGGTCACGGAGCTGGAGGGCCTGCACCAGGCCGTCCAGGAGTTGCCCAGGTGAGACGCCGAGTGCGCTGACGTGAACGCCAAGCGGGCGGCCGCCGCCGTGCTGGCGATCGTGCTGATCGTCGCCGCCCTGCTCGTGCGCAGGACGATCATCGACGACGACGCCGAAGGTCCCGAGGACTCCGCCCTGGACCCCGCCGAGATCGGCACCCTGGTGTGCGCCGCGGAGCTGGCCGACGTGTGCACCGCGGTCGCCGCCCGCCACACCGAGCTCGTCGTCGACGTGGCGCCGGCCAGCGTGACGATGGACGGTCTGGCGGCGTCCGGGTCGGCCGACGCTCCGCTGTGGCTGACGTTCGAGCCGTGGCCGGGGATGGTCGAGTCCTTGCGGGCGAATGCCGGCGAGGACCCGCTGTTCGACGACACCCGCCTCCTGGCGGCCAGCCGGCTGGCGGTCGCCACGCCCACGCCGCAGCGGGCCGAGGCCTTGGCGGCGACGTGCGCCGGCACGCCGCTGTGGCGGTG
>JACCUL010000142.1 GCA_013811855.1 Acidimicrobiia bacterium | reverse complement strand
GTTCAGCCGTGGATGACCCGGTTCGGCACGTCGGCGCCGCCAGCCGCTCCGGTCGCCGCATCACGATCAGTGACCCATGCCGAGGCCGCCGTCGACGGGGATGACGGCGCCGGTGATGTACGCGGCGTCGGGCGAGGCGAGGAAGGCGACGGCGGCGGCGACTTCGTCCGGCCTCGCCATGCGCCCGAGCGGCACCGCCGCCGTGAGCTCGGCCAACCGTTTGTCGCCGAGCGCCGCGGTCATGCCGGTTTCGACCGGACCGGGGGCCACGACGTTGACGGTGATGTTGCGCGATCCGAGCTCCCGGGCCAGCGAGCGGGCCAGCCCGACGAGCCCGGCCTTGGATGCCGCGTAGTTCGCCTGGCCGGCCGAGCCGAGCAGCGCGACGACGGACGACACGAGGATGATCCGCCCCGTGCGGGCCCGCAGCATGCCGTGCGCCGCCCGCTTGGCGACGCGGTAGGCGGCCGTGAGGTTGGCGTCGAGCACGCTCGTGAAGTCGTCCTCGCTCATCCGCAGCAACAGTCCGTCGCGGGTGACGCCGGCGTTGGACACGAGCACCTCGACGGGCCCGCCGAACTCCTCCTCGACCGTGGCGAACGCGGCGTCGACGTCGGCGCCGGACGTGACGTCGCACTTGACGCCGAACACCCCTTCGGGTGCCTCAGACGACCGGTAGGTCACGGCGACCCGGTCACCGCCGGCGGCCAGCCGCCGGGCGCAGGCCAGGCCGATGCCGCGCGACCCGCCGGTGATCAGCACGACGCGCCCGGCCGGCGCAGTGGGTTCGGTCATCCGCCCCACCGGATGACGGCGCTGGCCGCGGTCATCCCGGCGCCGAAGCCGACGAGCAGGATCAGGTCGCCCTCGGCGACGCGGTCGTTGTCGATGGCGTCGACCAGGGCCAGCGGGATCGACGCCGACGACGTGTTGCCGTAGCGGTCGAGCACGACGACGGCCCGATCGATGCCGATGCCGAGGCGGTCGCAGGCGGCCTTGATGATCCGGGTGTTCGCCTGGTGCGGGACGACGAGGGAGACCTCGTCGATCGTGACGCCGGCGGCGACCATCGACTTCTGCGCCGAGTCGACCATGATCCGCACGGCCCGCCGGAAGACCTCCTTGCCGTCCATCTTGATGACGTCGCCGACGTCGGCGTACAGGAACCGCTCGGCCGTCCCGTCGGCGTCGAGGTCCCAGCCGAGCAGCTGGCCGCGGCCCTCGACGGCCTCCAAGACGACGGCGCCCGAGCCGTCGCCGAACAGCACCGCCGTGTTGCGGTCGTCCCAGTCGACGATGCGGGCCAGCGTGTCCGTACCGATGACGAGCACGCGCTCGGCGCCGATGGCGATCAGGCCGTGGGCGGCGACCATCGCGTACGTGAAGCCCGAGCAGGCGGCGTTGATGTCGAAGGCTCCACACCGCAGGCCGAGGTCGGCCTGCACGGTCGGCGATGTTGCCGGCACCGTGCGATCGGGCGTGGTCGTGGCGAGCACGAGCGCGTCGATCGACGCCAGGTCGACGCCGGACATCTCCAGCGCCTGGCGTCCGGCTTCGGCGGAGAGGCCGGCGGTGGTGCCGCCGACGTGCCGCTCCCGGATGCCGGTGCGCTCGACGATCCACTCGTCGCTCGTCTCCAACCCGCTCTGTTCGAGGTCGCGGTTGGTGACCGTCTTGGGCGGGACGGCGGCGCCCCACCCGGTGATGACGGCGCCTCGGGCGCCGGTGCGGACGGCGGGCATCTCGAACCTCCGTGTGGTCTCGGTCAGGGTGTGCGGAGCCAGGCGATGGGCTGGCGGGCGGTGACGCGCTCGGTGTCGACAGCAATGAAGCTCTGCAGCGCGCCGGCGAACGGCGAGCGCACCTCGTGCTCGCCGACGTGGCCGAGCACGGTACCGACGTCGATCATGGCGCCGTCGGCGAGGCCCTCGGCCCGGGCGAACACGCCGGCGTTCGGGCTGACGACGAGTCGTTCGCTGGCGAAGAGGTGCTCGCCCTCCAATCGGGTCGGCCGCCGGGGCACGTCGGCGCGCACCCACTCGATCAGCCGGTCGAGATCCTCGGGCGTGGCGACGCTGATCGTGCGCCCGGTCGTCGTGCGCTTGGCCATGCCGGTCAGCACCCCGCCCGGCCCGAGCTCGGCGTAGTCGGTGACGCCGAGATCCTCCAGCTCCTGCAGGCACTGCTTCCAGCGCACCGGGGACGACAGCTGGGCCGACAGCAGGCTGGCCCACTCCTTGCCTTCGTGGTGGGGCAGGGCGTCGACGTTGGAGACCACCGGCACCTCGGTGTCGCGGGGTCCGGCCTCGGCGATGGCGCTGCGCAGGCGCTCGCGGGCAGGGATCATGAACGGCGTGTGGAACGCGCCGGAGACCTGCAGCGGCATGACCCTCTTGGCGCCGAGGTCGCGGGCGTGGTCGGAGGCCACGGTGACCCCGTGCGGTGAGCCGGCGATGACCACCTGGCCGGGCGCGTTGTAGTTGGCCACCCAGACGTCGGCGTCGGCGCGGCGGCAGGCGACGTCGACCTGCTCGTCGTCGAGGCCGAGCACGGCCGACATCGTGCCTGGTTGGGCCTGGCCGGCGTCGTGCATGGCGTCGGCCCGTTCGGTGACGAGGCGCACGCACTCGTCGAAGCCGAGCGCGCCGGTGGCCGTGAGCGCCGTGTACTCGCCCAGGCTGTGGCCGGCGCAGAAGCTCGGCTCGAGGCCGAGGCGCTCGACGGCGTCGAGCACCATCAGGCTCGACACGAACGTCGTCAGCTGGGCGTTGCGGGTGTCGCGCAGCTCCTCGGCGTCGGCATCCAACAGGAGGCGGGCGACGCCTCGCTGGCAGACCTCGTCAGCCTCGGCGACGAGCTCCCAGCTCTCGTGATCGGCCCACGGTCGCCCCATGCCGGGCCGTTGCGAGCCCTGGCCGGGGAACGTGAACGCGAGCACGGAACCGCAGGGTAGACCCGTGCTGCGGCGACGGCGTCGCTTACCGGCGGGTAACGACCCGCCGGTACGCTGGCCCGTTCCGTGGGCGCCCCGGTAGCCCAATTGGCAGAGGCAACGGCCTCAAAATCCGTACGGTGTGGGTTCGAGTCCCACCCGGGGCACGTTCTGGCGATCGGCCGTCTTGGTCACCGTTGTGGTAGCCCTGGCAACACAATCGGTGACCAAGCTGGCGGGATCAGACGGCGCGCAGCTTGGCGATGAGCTGCTTCTTGTTCAGGCCGGTGCGGCCTTCGATGCGGAGCTCGCGGGCCCGCTCGACCAGGTCGGCCTTGGTCCACTGCTCGTACGGCGTGCCCGAACCGGGCGCGTCGCCGACGGCGTCGATGGCCGAGTCGACCAGGTCGGTGGTGGTGCGGGTGGCCGTCGAAGCGACCTTGCGGCCCTGAGCGGCGGCCTGGCCGCTGACGGTCTTGAAGCCGGTCCGGGCGGTGCCGAGCAGGTCGTCGCCGGCGGCGCGGGCCTGGCCGGTCACGGTGCGACCG
>JACCUL010000104.1 GCA_013811855.1 Acidimicrobiia bacterium | reverse complement strand
GGCAGTGGGCCACGCCGACGCCGGCGGCGCCGAGCCGCCCGATCTCGGCCGAGTCCGGCCGCACGCAATGGGCCAGCCACGCCCGGTCGCCGAGCCAGCCGGCGCGCTCCAGGTAGTCCGTCGGCCGGCAGCCGAACGTGGCGACGGAGAACTCGTCGTCCTCGGCGTTCTCGGCGAAGTGGGTGTGCAGGCGAACGTCGAGCCGCTCGGCCAGCTCGGCGGTGCGCACCATCAGGGACTCCGTGACCGTGAACGGCGAGCACGGGGCCAGGGCGACGCGCACCATCGCGGCGTGGGATCGGTCGTGGTGGCGGTGCACGGCGTCCTCGCTGGCGGCGAGGATCGAGTCGTCGTCGTCGACGACGTCGTCGGGCGGCAGACCGCCGTCCTTCTCGGACCGCGACATCGAGCCGCGGGTCGGGTGGAAGCGCATCCCGAGGTCCCGCGCCGCATCGATCTCGGCCGCCAGCAGATCGCCGCCGCCGCTCGGATGGAGGTAGAGGTGATCGGTGGAAGTCGTGCACCCCGACAGCGCCAGCTCGGCCAGGCCGACCCACGCCGACACGAACGCGGCCTCCTCGTCGAGCCCGCGCCACAGCGGGTAGAGCGACTGCAGCCAGCCGAACAACGGCTTGTCGGTCATCGGCGGGTAGGCGCGGGTCAGGTTCTGGAACAGGTGGTGGTGGGTGTTGACGAGGCCCGGCGTGACGAAGCAGTCGGTGGCGTCCAACGTCGCCGCCGCCGGCGGAGGCGTCCCGTCGCCGGCACCCGTCACCAGCCCGGCCGTGATCGCCACCCACCCGCCCCCGATCTCGCGGCGATCGTCGTCGAGCGTCGCCACGCAGCGGGCGTTGGCGACGACGAGGTCGGCCGCCGCCGCGTCAGCCATCGCCGGCGGCCGCCGAATCAGGTGGGTCGTCGGCCAGGCTGGCGACGATCGCCGCCAGGTCGTCGACGGTGGTCAACGGGTTGACGATGCACCAGCGCAGGACGGTCTCGGCTCCCCACGCTGTCGGCGTGACGAACGCGGTGCCGGCGGCCAGTTGGGCGTCGCTCCACGCCTGGTACCGCGCCGCGTCCCAGCCGACACGCCGGAACAGCACGATCGAGAGCTCGGGCTCCATCAGCAGCTCGAGGTGGGCCGCGGCATCGACGAGAGCGGCGCCCTCGCGGGTCACCCGCAGCGTTGTCTCGATGGCATCGCGGTAGGCGTCGGTGCCGTGCGTCGCCAGGCTGAACCAGAGCGGCAGGCCGCGGGCGCGCCGGCTGAGGTGGTGCGCCAGGTCGGAGGCGTTCCACTGCGCCGGCGTGTCCGGTGACCCGTGCTCGGCGTGGAGCACGTCGAGGTACTCGGCGTGCTGGGTGTGGGCCTGGCGACCGATCTCGGGGTCGCGGTACAGCAGCGCGCACGAGTCGTACGGGGCGAACAGCCACTTGTGCGGGTCGACGATGAAGCTGTCGGCGGCCTCGACGCCGGCAAAGTGGTCACGCACACTCGGGGCCGCCAGTCCGGCCCCGCCGTAGGCGCCGTCGACGTGCATCCACACGCCGAGCTCGGCGGTGACGTCGGCGACGGCGCGCAGGTCGTCGATGACGCCGGCGTTCGTCGTCCCGCCCGTGGCGACGAGGGCGAAGAGCCGCTCCCGCTCGTCGTCGGTGAGCTCGTCGACGGTCGTGCGCAGCGCGTCGCGCGTCAGCCGGCCCCGATCGTCGGGCGGGACGCGCACGACATCGACGTCCATCGCCCGGGCCGCCTGGGCGACCGACGAGTGGGCGCCGCCCGAGGCCAGCAGCAGCCCGCGGGTGCGATCGTGGACGCCGCCTGTGTCACGGCGCCACACCCAGCGGGCGGCGATGAGGGCGCTGAGGTTGCCGGCCGTGCCCCCGCTGACGAACACGCCGCCGGCTTCCGGTGGCAGGCCGGCGAGGTCGGCGATCCAGCGCAGCGCCTCGTTCTCGGCGAACACCGCGCCGGCGCCCTCCATCCACGAGCCCCCGTAGATGCACGACGCGCCGACGACGAGGTCGAACAGGATCGAGGCCTCCGTGGGCGCCGCCGGCACGAACGACAGGAACCGGGGGTGGTCGACGGAGATGCACGCCGGCGCCAGCACGTCGCCGAAGACCCGGAGCGCCTCGAGCCCCCCGATGCCGTGCGGCACGATCGTGTGCCCGGCCATCGCCCTCAGTTCGGTGAGCGTGCGGGGCCGGTCGAGCGGCGGTGGATCGAGCCGGGTGCGGTCGATGGCGTAGCGGACGACGGCCTGGGTGAGGACCTCGATCGCGTCGTCGTGGCGGTGCACGATGTCAGTCTTCGAGCTGCAGGAGCTCGCTGCCCTCGTGACGGCGGGCGGCGTCGCGACCCATGACCTGACCGATCACGGCTGATGCGATGCCGCCGCTCACGAGGACGATCACTGGGAGGAGCAGCAGCACGATGACGATGGCGATCGCTCCGGCCATGGCGCGGCACAGTACTCGCCGACGGTGCGCCTCAGGGCCCGCGCGGATAGCTCTGCAACTCACTGCGGCAAGGCTTGCTTCGGCTGCTGGCGCAGCCGAAGAAGACACCGTAAGGATGGAGGCCTCGCCTATCGGCTCGGCCTCTCAGGCGAGCGCCCGACACTCGTCGTGCCGGAAGCAGGCGGCGACGTGGTCGTTGACGAGCCCACAAGCCTGCATCAGCGAGTAGCAGATCGTCGGGCCGACGAACCGCAAGCCGCGCCGCTTGAGGTCCGTGCTCATCGCCGCGGCGGCGGGCGTGGTGAGCGGGACATCGGCCAGGCTGGGCCAGCGGCCGTCGACCGGGGCGCCGTCGACGAAGCCCCACAGCAGTCCGGACGGATCGTCGAGCTCGCACCATGCCCTGGCGTTGCCGATCGCCGCGGCCACCTTGGCCCGGTTGCGCACGATGCCGGGGTCGGCGAGCAGGCGGGCCACGTCGTCGTCGTCGAACGCGGCCACCGTCTCGGGGACGAACCCGGCGAAGGCGGCCCGGTAGCCCTCGCGCCGATGGAGGATCGTCGACCACGACAGCCCTGCCTGCGCCGCTTCGAGCACGACGAACTCGAACAGCACCTGCGGGTCGTGTTGCGGCACCCCCCACTCCGTGTCGTGGTACTCGGTGTACACCGGATCGCCCGCCGGCACCCACCCGCAGCGCGCCACGGCGACGGCGGTCAGACGGGCTTGAACGCCCAGGCTTCGACCTCGACGTTCATGCCGCCGGGGAGGGCGGAGACCTCGACGGTGGAACGGGCCGGACGGTGGTCGCCGAGTGCGGCGGCGTAGGCCTCGTTGAACTCGGCGAACGTGGCCATGTCCGTGAGGAAGCACGTGGTCTTGACGATGTCCGAAAGCGAGGCGCCCATCTCGTCCAGCCGCTCGGCCAGGTTGACGATCGTCTGGGTGGTCTGCGCGGCGACACCCCCCTCGACGATGGCGCCGTCGAGCATGCCGCCCTGACCGGAGACGATGACGAAATCGCCGGCCCGCACGACCGGCGAGTACGGGCCGAGCGGCTTGTTCACGACCGGGGACCGGTCAGGAGAAGCTCTGGCCGCAGCCGCAGGTGCGGGAGGCGTTGGGGTTCGTGATGGCGAACCCCGACTGGTCGAGGCCGTCCTTGTAGTCGAGCGTGGCGCCCTCGAGGAGCTGGGCCGATGCCGGGTCGACGACGACCTTGACGGCGCCATCGGGGCCGAACGAGCCCTGTTCGTCGTCGGCGGCGAAGTCGCCGTCGAAGAACATCTCGTACGAGAACCCGCTGCACCCGCCGGGCCGCACGGCGACACGCAGCGCGAGATCGTCGGCGCCTTCGGCGGCCAGGAGCTCTTTGACCTTCGTGGCGGCGGTGTCGGTGACGGTGATCACGGGGGTGGTTCCTCCTCGGCTCGCCGGTCGGCGAGCGCGCCACCAACGCTAGCGGGTGGTGACGGTGACCTGGCAGGGCGTCCGATCGACGAGCGTGCAGAACTCGGTGACCTCGGCATCGCCCATGCGGGCGGCGAAGCCGGCGACGAGACCACGGTGGAGCCCGCACACGAGCTCGGGGTGATCGGCGGCCAGCTCGGCGAACGGACAGTTGGCGAACGCGACGACGGCGGTGTCGTCGTCACCTCCCTCGGCGACGATGGGGTCGAAACCGAGCCGGTCGAGGTCGGCGACGAGCGATTCCAGCGCCGACGGAGCCGTGTCGTAGCGGGCCGCTCGGGCCGCACCTTCGAGCTCGCCGACGGCGACGGCGTCGGCCGGTGCGGCTCCGAGCCGGCGGGCCATCGTCAGCACCATGCGGGCCAGCACGGGCATCGTCGGGGGCTCCAGGCCGAGCGAGGGCGCGTCGGCGGCGAGCGCGTAGCGGTGCTGCGGCCGGCCGACCTCGCCCCGAGCGTCCGTGGTGACGTCGAGCAGGCCGACCTCGCGCATGCGGTCGAGGTGCGGACGCACGGTGTTGGGGTGCAGTTCGAGCGTCTCGGCGATCTCGGCCGTCACCAGCGGCCGGGGCGACCGGGCGAGCTCGAGGTAGATGGCGTAGCGGGTGTTGTCGCCGAGCACCCGCAGGACGTCACGCGGCGGGAGCGGGGTCGAGGACGGCGGTTCGGCGACCACCGGGCAAGATTACACGGCACAGGCCGGTAAAATGACGGCCATGTCCACGTCCGCTGCGGTCCCGCCCGCCCCGCCGACGCGCCAGGACGTCATCGAGGTGCTGGCCACGGTCATCGACCCCGAGCTGGGCAGCGACATCGTCTCGCTGGGCATGGTCCCGGACGTGGTCGTCGATGCCGACGGCACCGTGCACGTCACGGTCAAGTTGACCATCGGCGGCTGCCCGCTGCGGGCCGACATCAAGCGCGAGGTGGAACAGCGCGTCGGCGTGCACCCCGGCGTCAGTGACGTGCGCATCGAGTGGGGTGAGATGACCGCCGACGAACGCACCGAGGTGATGCTCAAGGCCCGCTGGAACGCCCGCCAGCACGCCGGCGACACGCAGGTGCCGGCGACGACCCGCGTGCTGGCCGTGGCCAGCGGCAAGGGTGGCGTCGGCAAGAGCTCGGTCACGGTCAACCTGGCCGTCGCTCTCGCCCGCCAGGGTCGCACCGTCGGCGTGTTGGACGCCGACATCTGGGGTTTCTCGGTTCCGCGACTGCTCGGCATGTCCGAACGCATGGAGGCCGAGCGCGTCGCCGGCCACGA
>JACCUL010000103.1 GCA_013811855.1 Acidimicrobiia bacterium | reverse complement strand
GCGAGGCGGAGCGCCGGGCCGCCGGCCTGCCGACGTCCGAGGAGCGCACGGCCCTGGTCCACCACCACCTGCTCGCCGTCGTCGGGCCGACGCCCCGGGTCACGATCACCGTGCCCCGGGGGGACCTGCGGGCGGCGTCCCTGCATCATCCGTCGCGGTGGATCGCCGGGATCGGCACCAGGCGCGACATCGACTCCCACGCCCACGGCCTGGCCACCGTCGAGTTCCCGGTGTCGGCGGCCGAGCACCGCGCCCGCCAGCTCTGGGTGCTCGCTCGCGCCGGCGGTGACATCCGCGACCATCCGGCACACCATGACGACGTCGTGCTGCGCCGCGCCGTCGCCATGCTCGACGCGCGAGCCGGCGTCGGCATGACGGAGTACGACGGTGACCTCTCCAGCCGGCCGACCCCGCCGTTCATCGGGCCGGTCTCGCCGACCGCCATCGAGCAGTGGGTCAAGTGCCCTCACGCCTACTTCGTCGCCCACGTGCTCGGCGTGTACGAGGTGGAGGAACCGGCCGACATCATCACGGTCAGCGCACTCGAGCGGGGCAGCGCCATCCACGACGCCATCGACCGGCTGCAACAGGCCGTCCTTCGCGGTGACGTCGCGCCACCCGGACCGGACGGGTGGACGCCCGCGCACCAGGCGTTGCTCCACGAGCTGGCCGAGGACGTCGCCGACGACCTGGAGGCCAGGGGCGTGGCGGGGCGGGCGGCCACCTGGGCGACGGCCCGGCCGTTGATCATCGAGGAATTGGGGCGCTGGATCGAGGTCGACCGCCAGCACTGGGGTGACCGGCGCCTGCTGTTGTCCGAACAGCACTTCGGCGGCCCTGACGAGACCCCCGTCGACATCGAGCTGCCCGACGGTCGCCGCCTGGCGTTCGTCGGCGCCATCGACCGAGTCGTCGAACTGCCCGACGGCACGCTCCTCGTCACCGACCACAAGACCAGCAAGGTCGAGGACCTCGACCAGGTCGCCACCGACCCGACCGTCGGCGGCACCCGCTTCCAGCTGCCCGTCTACGCGGCAGCGGCACGCGCCCTGCTCGGCCGCCCGGAGGCACCGGTGCGGGCCGAGTTCGCCTTCTTCAGCCGCGGCCGGTTCGCCCGCCACGGGGTCACGTTCGACGACACGACGTGGGCCCAGGTCCGAGCGGACCTGGCGCAGGTCGTCGCCGGGATCGACGCCGGCGTCTTCCCGGCGCGGCCGAAGGCGCCCGGCTTCCAGCGTTGGGTCGACTGCGCGTGTTGCGATCCCGACGGGCTCGGCACCGCCGACCGGTTCGCCGAGTGGGAGCGGACGCGTGCCGATCCCCGCCTGCCGCGCTGGTTCCCGACCGAGGCGCCGCTTACCGCATGAGTGAGCGAGCGAGTCTTCGAGCGAGCGACCGGTGAGTGAGCGAATCTTCGAGCGAGCGAACCAGCGTTGCGGTGCTCCTTCGGCGCCGGCTTTGCGGCGCGGCGCGCGCTGGTGTCCGGTGGTCGCGGATCCGGCGAACCCGTGTCACGACGTAAGCGTCCACCAGTGAGTGACCAGCTCACGCTCGACCTGGCCGCAGTTGGGCCGGTGGCGACCGGGCCGGCGCCACCACCCGACCAGGCCAACCGGGACCGCATCACCGACGACACCGCGGCCACGCTGTTCGTCGAGGCCGGCGCCGGAGCCGGCAAGACGACCGCGCTGGTGAGCCGCATCGTCCGTCTCGTCGACGAGGGCGTCGCGCTGGACGCGGTCGCCGCCATCACGTTCACCGAGAAGGCTGCCGCCGAGCTACGCCACCGCGTCCGGGTAGCCCTGGAGGAGCCGGCCCTTGCGCCCGACGACGAGCGGGCACGACGAGCGTCGGCCCTGGAGGTCATCGACCGCGCTCCGATCGGCACGGTGCACGCCTTCGCCCGCCGCCTGCTGTTCGAGCTGCCCGTCGAGGCCGGGCTGCCGCCGGGGTTCAGCGTGCTCGACGAGCTGGAGAGCCACCTCGAGCTGGACGAGCGCTGGGAGGATCTGCAGGATCAGCTCCTCGACGACGCGGCACGTCAGGTCGGCCCCGGGCTGAGCGCCGCCGAGCTCGTCGCGCTCCTCGCCTGGCCACCGTTCGGCGGGCTCCCCGGCCTGCGGCGCATCATCGAGGACTTCCAGGCCAACTGGGACCTCGTCGAGGCGCGCGTCGATCGCGACCCGCCGTCCCGGCCCGATGACAGCCTCGTCACGGTGCGGGCGGCGCTGACCGAGCTCGTCGAAACGCCCGTCCCCGACGGCGACCGCCAGCGGGAGCTGTTGGACGACATCGCCGCGTTGCTTCCGGCGTTGGCGACCGGTGGCGACCTCGGCGCGCGGTTGGCGGCGCTCGACGTGTTGACGACGCGGCTGGGCAAGGTCTCACGGGTGGGCAACCAGCTCAACTGGAAGGCGCATGGCGGTGCCAACGCGCTCAACGCGCTGCGCACACGGGAGGCGCAGGCCTACGACCTGCTCGTCGAACCGATCAGGCAGTGGCGGGAGTACCGGCGGCTCGTCGTCGGCGCGCTCGCCGGTCGGTTCGTCCTCACCGGTGCGATGACCAGGGCGGCGGCCGGCACGCTCGAGTTCCACGACCTGCTGGTGCTGGCGCGGCACCTGCTGGCCACGCACCAGGGGGCCCGCCGTCTGCTGCACCATCGCTACCAGCGCGTGTTGCTCGACGAGTTCCAGGACACCGACCCGATCCAGCTCGAGATCGCGATACGGCTCACGGCTCCACCCGACGCCCAGGCCGCGGACGCCTCGAAACTGCGGCCCGTGCCCGGTCGGCTCTTCGTGGTCGGCGATCCGAAGCAGTCGATCTACCGCTTCCGCCGCGCCGACATCGCCGTCTACCTGTCGACGCCGGATCTGATCGCCGCCGACGTCGAGCGGTTGACGGCCAACTTCCGCTCGACGGCCGCCGTCATCGACTGGGTCAACGGCGTGTTCGGCCAGGCGATCCGGCCCAAGGCCAGGGTCCAGCCGGAGTACCGAGCGTTGTCGACGTGCCGCCCCGGTTCGCGCCAGCACGGCTCGGTGACCGTGCTCGGAATGGAGGAGCACGACACCGACCTCCTGGCCGACGGGCTGCGCGAGGCCGAAGCGACCGACGTGGCGGCGGCGGTGGCGACCGCGCTGACCGAGGGCTGGCCGGTCACGGATCGGGAGACCGGCGCGCTGCGACCGTGCCGACCCGGCGACATCACCGTCCTCCTGCCCGCTCGCACGTCGCTGCCGATGCTGCAAGCGGCGCTGTTCGACCTCGACGTCCCGTACCGGGCCGAGAACGCGTCGGTCGTGTACGTAGCACCGGAGATCCGGGCGATGATGCTGGCGCTACGGGCGGCCGCCGACCCGACCGACGAACTGGCGCTCGTCGAGACGCTGCGCACCCCCCTCTACGGGTGCAGCGACGTCGATCTGTACGACTGGCGGCAGTCCGGGGGCCAGTTCCGGCCGTTCACGGCGACGCCGTCCGGGATGGAGGGCCACCCGGTGGCGGCGGCGATCGACCACGTCCGGTCCCTGGCCCGCCGGGTCGGCCGGGCCGGGCCCGCCGAGCTGCTGGAGGCGATCGTCGAGGAACGGCGCGTCGTCGAGACGGCGCTCGCCGGTCCGAGCGCCCGCGACGTCTGGCGTCGCGTGCGCTACGTCGTCGACCAGGCGAGGGCCTGGACCGACGCCGGTGGCCGGGGCGTGCGGCGGTACCTGCGGTGGGTGGTGTTCCAGGGCAAGGAGGGGCGCGCCGGCGACTCCGTGCTGCCCGAGCGGGACCACGACGCCGTTCGCGTGATGACCGTCCATGCCGCCAAGGGCCTGGAGTTCCCAATCACCGTCCTCGCCGGGCTGACGACGCGGATGCCCCGCCGTCAGTCGATGTCGGTCGTCTGGCCGGACGGCGACTGGCGCCTCGTCGATCGCCACGACGAGCAGTTCGAGGACTTCAAGCCGCTCGACGAGCAGATGAGCGACGCCGAACGGCGCCGGTTGCTGTACGTCGCCTGCACCCGCGCCGTCGACCACCTCGTGGTCTCGTTGCACCGTAAGCCGGAGAAGACCGACGAGGGCACCGGCGCCTGCACGAGCGCCACCGTCCTCTTCGCCGCCGGTGCCGCCGGGCATGGTGCCACCACGAGGGTGCTGGAGCCGTCAGCGATCCCCCATCCCCCGGCCGAGGAGCTGGAGCTGCCGTGGGCGGACGCCGGCCCGTGGGAAGCGGAGCGGGTGCGGGCGATCATCGCCGGCTCGGTCCGCTCCGCCACCAGCGCCACCCGGCTGGCCGGCGGTCTGGGGGGCGGAGAACTGGCGCTCGTGGTCGACGACGACCCAGGGCTCGACAAGGATCCCGTCGACCTCGATCTCCCGCCGTGGCAGCGCGGCCGGTACGGCACGGCGATCGGGCGCGCTGTGCACGCCGTGCTGCAGGACGCCGACCTCGCCGAGGGGACCGACATCCCTAGGCTGGCCGCCGCCCAGTGCGCGGCGGAGGGCATCTTCGCGATGCAGGCCAGCGTGGAGGCGCTCGCCCGGTCGGCGCTGGCGGCGCCGATCGTCAGGGCCGCGGCTGCGGGGGCCGAGCACTGGCGGGAGTTGTTCGTCGTCGCCTCCCTCGGCGACACCGTGCTGGAGGGCTACATCGATCTGCTCGTGCGCACGCCGGACGGCCTCGTCGTCGTCGACTACAAGACCGACGTCTGGCGCACCGGCACGGTCGCGACCGCCCGCATCGGGCGGTACCGACACCAACTGGCGGCCTACGGGTTGGCGCTCAGTCGGCTCCTCGACGAGCCGATCGCCGGCGGCGTGCTCGTGCACTGCCGCGACGACGCTCCGGCGGTCGAGATCCCGATCGAGCGGTGGGCCGAGGCCATCGCCGCCGTCGCTCCCGTCGGGGTGGCGGCGGGCGTGGACTACTCCGGCTGACGGGCCCGCAGGTTCGTGCGCATCACGGCACGGACCTCACGCGGCACCCGAGCCGAGCGGTAGGCGACACCGACGCCCTTGCCGACACCGGTGATCGTCCAGCGCAGCGCGACCAGTCCGAAGATGACGGCGAGGGCGGTGCCGAGCGGGAGCAGTGCGGCCCGCAGGAGGTCACGGTCGGCCTCGACGAACGGCTTGAACAGGCTCGAGTCGACGGAGCGACCGTCGACGGTCAGCGTGCGGATCGGATCGGCCAGCACCGGGCACTCGACGTCGGACTCCCGGGCGCCGATCACCTCGTCCCCGCCGAAGAGCGGCTCGGGCGCACGGATCTTGGACGTCAGCCTCGCCGTGGCGACGTCGACGCTGGCGCCGACGAGGTAGCGCTGGCCGGTCTCCAGGTACTTGGTGTCGATGCCGTAGTCGACGTCGACGAGGCCGTTGGAGGCGTAGCGCTCCATGGCCCCGGCTCGGACCTGGTCGACGCGAAAGCGGGCGGTCGCCGGAACGGCGGCGACGAGCGTCCCGATGAACACGACGTCGGGCAATGGTGGCGCCGTGCAGCCGGCCGGCACGGCCACCGGCCATTGACGTTGCCCGGGGACGGTGGTCGTCGGGGCGGCGGTGGGTGGCGTCGACGGGAGCGTCTGGTCGACGGGTGGGTCCTGTCCGGCGGCCACCGTGCCGCCGAAGGTGACCGCTCCGCCGGCGACGATCAGCACCGCCAGCCGTTGCCACACGGCGGTCAGGCTACGGGAGCCGCCTCGGCCGGGAACGTCACTCGGCGTCAGCGGGTGCGCAGACCTCCAGCTCCATGCCGTCGGGATCGCGGAAGAACAACGACCACATGGCCCCGCCGAGCTGCTGGATCTCGCCGATCTCGGCCCCCGCGTCGACCATCCGCTGGCGCAGCGACTCGAGCGTGGCCTTCGAGTCGACGGCCATGGCGAAGTGGTCGATGGCGCCGCGACCACCCTGGGTCCTGCGGTCGCCGATGATGTCGTCCGGTGTCACCTCGAAGACGTTGAGCGCGCCGCCGCCGCCGATGTCGATGATCGCCATCCGGGGGTGGTCGGCGACGGCCTCCATCTCGAACACGGTGACGCCCTCGAACGCGTCGGCGTAGAAGCGCTTCGTGCGGTCGAGGTCGGTGGACAGCGTGGCGACGTGGTTGAACCCGCTCGTGATCGGCATCGCCCGATCATGCCCGATACTGACCCGATGGGCTACAACCCACATCGCCGTTCCGGCGGATCTGGGGCGCTCCGTCTCGGATTCGAGACGCTGGCGCGCCCAGATCGGCGGGTGGGACGTCAGAAGGCGCCTTCGATCACGTCGATGGCGGCGCCGGTGACGGCCGCCACGTCGAAGCGGACGTCGACCCCGTGGGTGCCGGTCTCGGCCAGCCAGAGGGCGGCGAGGCGCCGTAGCCGGCGCTGCTTGGCGAAGCCGACGGCATGGGCGCCCGATCCGAAGGAGTCCGAGCGACGAGCCTTGACCTCGCACACCACCACCTGCCGCCCGCGTCGGAGCACGAGGTCGATCTCGCCGGCCGGACACCGCCAATTACGCGCCACCACCGCGTACCCCCGCCCGACGTACCACGCGCCGGCCAGCTCCTCGCCGGTCCGCCCGTACTCCAAGTGCGACACGCGCCACCTCCCCATTCACGAATGGAGGGCGCCGAGTCGGGCGCCGATCAGAAGTCGCGCTTCTCGCGAATCTTTGCCGCCTTGCCGGTGCGGCCGCGGAGGTAGTACAGCTTGGCCCGGCGGACGTCGCCGCGCTTGACGACCTCGATCTTGGTCACCGTCGGCGCGTGCAGCGGGAACGTGCGCTCCACGCCGACGCCGTAGCTGAGCTTGCGCACGGTGTACGTCTCGTGCAGGCCGCCGCCCTGGCGCCCGATGACGTTGCCCTGGAAGATCTGGACCCGCTCCTTGCTGCCTTCGACCACCCTGACGTGCACCTTGACCTCGTCGCCGGCAGCGAAGTCGGGGATGTCGTCGCGCAGTGACTCGTTGTCGATGAGGTCGGTGGATTTCATGGGGCAGACGTCCTGGTGCGGAGCGGGCGACGGACGGTCGCAGCGCGAGTGGGCCGGTCAAGGATATGGGACCGGCGGGAACTCTTCCAACAGCGCCCGCTCGGCGTCGTCGAGCCCGCCGCGGGCGTCGATGAGGTCGGGCCGGGCGACGAGCGTGCGGTGCAGCGCCTGGGCGTGCCGCCACCGCTCGATGCGACCGTGGTCGCCCGAGCGCAGGACGTCGGGGACCAGCCACCCGCGGAAGTCGGCCGGCCGCGTGTATTGCGGCTCCTCCAGCAGCCCGCGGGCGCCGAAGCTCTCGGTGACCGAGCTGGCGTCGTTGCCGAGCACGCCCGGCAGCAGCCGGGCCACGGCCTCGATCACGAGGCAGGCGGCGACCTCGCCGCCGGCCAGGACGACGTCACCGACGCTCAGCTCGCCGTCGACGAGGTGCTCACGGACCCGGTGGTCGACACCCTCGTAGCGACCGCAGAACAGGCTGAACCCGTCGAGGGCCGCGAGCTCGGCGGCTCCTGCCTGGTCGAAGCGCCGACCGCCCGGACCGAGCAGGAGCAACGGCCGCGGCGGACCGGCCGCCTCCACGGCGGCGAACGCCGGCTCCGGACGCATCAACATGCCAGCACCCCCGCCGAACGGCGCGTCGTCGACGGTGCGGTGCACATCGCTGGCCTGGGCGCGGGGATCGTGCGTGCGTAGGTCGAGCCGGCCGGCCTGCCGGGCCTTGCCGATGAGGCTGGCCGAGCAGAAGCCGTCCACCGCCTCGGGAAAGAGGCTGAAGACGTCGATCCTCACGACGTCGCGCCGAGCTCGAACAGGCCGGGGGGCGGGCTGATCGTGACCCGCCCGGCGACGTGCTCGACGACGAACACCACCGGCACCAGCGCCCCCGAGTCGAGCTCCATCAGATCTGCGGCCGGGTTGGCGACGACGGCGACGCAGCGCCCGCGCTCGGTGCCGTCGAGCTCGACGACCTCGGACCCGATCAGCTCGTGTACCCACAGCTCGTCGGGATCGTCGAGCGGTTCGGCCAACGCCACCGTGTTGGTCAGTCGCTGGGCCGCGTTGCGATCACCGACCTCGCGGAACGTCACGATCCAGCGGTCCTGGTGGCGGCGGCTCGAGTCGACCGTCAGCCACCGACCACCGGCCCACCAGCGGGTACCGGCGGCGAGTCGTTCGGGGCGTTCGCTGCCCAGCTCGACCTGGATCTCACCGCGCAACCCGTGGGCGCGCCGCAGCGTACCGATCTCCAAGAGGCCGGCGGGCGGCCGTGTCATGGTCGGCGGGCGGGCGCGTCAGTCGTCGATGAACTCGACATCGACATCGGCGCTGGCGTCGTCGCGGGTGGCGGCTGCGCGCACGACGGTGCGGATGCTCTGGGCGGTGCGCCCGCGACGGCCGATGACGCGACCGAGGTCGCCGGGACCGACGCGCACGTCGAGTCGCACGCGGCCACGGTGCTCGCTGGCGTCGACCTCCACGGCCTCGGGGTTGTCGACGATGGAGGTGACGATGTGGGCCAGGACGGCGGCGGCCGTCGGCGCCAGCGCCGTGTTGCCGGCGTCGAACCCATCGTCGCCGTCGCCGTCGTCGCCGTCGATCTGCGGGTCGCTCACGGCGCGGCGTCGGTCGGGGTGTCGGCGGTCGGGACGGTGCCGCCGGCGGCGACGGCTAGGGCACCGGAGATCTCGAGCAGCTTGCGCACCCGGTCGGTCGGCTGGGCGCCCTCGCGCAGCCACTTGGCCGCCTTGTCGTTGTCGACCGTCAGCGTCGACGGCTCGGTGCGCGGGTTGTAGTGGCCGAGGATCTCGATGAACCGGCCGTCGCGCGGCGACCGCGAGTCGGCGGCCACGATGCGGTACTGCGGCTGCTTGGTCTTGCCGACGCGGGTGAGGCGCAGTTTCACTGCCATGGGAGATCCTTCGTGTCTCGTCGGACGCCACGGCCGAGCGCCGGGCGGAATCGAACCGGGAAAGGTTAGCGGTGAGGGGCTCCTCAACGGTCCGGGAGCCTCGGGAAGCCACCGGCGGCGGCGCCGAGGCTGCCGGTCAGCTCGGCCAGGTCGGGCATCCCACCGCCGGGCGGCAGTCCGGGCACGCCGCGCCGCTTGCCACCCTTCTTGCCGCCGCCCATGCCGAAGCGCTTCATCATCTTCTGCATCTCGGAGAACTGCTTGACCAGTCGATTGACGTCGGACGGGCTGGTGCCCGAGCCGTTGGCGATCCGCGTCCGCCGGCTGCCGTTGATGAGCTGGGGCTGGGCGCGCTCCTCCATCGTCATCGAGCGGATGATGGCCTCGACCGGTTTCAGCTCGTCGTCGCCGATCTCAGCGCCCTTCAGCTCCTTGGGCATCCCCGGCATCATCCCGATCAGGTTGCCGAGCGGCCCCATCTTCTTGAGCTGTTGCATCTGGTCGAGGAAGTCGTCGAGGGTGAACTGACCCTCCATCAGCTTCGCCGCCGCCTCCTCCGCCTCCTCCTTCTCGAAGGCCTGCTCGGCCTGCTCGATGAGCGTCAGCATGTCGCCCATGCCGAGGATGCGTCCGGCCATCCGATCGGGATGGAACTGCTCGAAGGCGTCGAGCTTCTCCCCCGTCGAGGCGAAGGCGATGGGCCTGCCGATGACCTCCTTGACGCTCAGCGCGGCCCCGCCGCGGGCGGCGCCGTCGAGCTTGGAGAGGATCACGCCGTCGATGGCGAGCGTGCGGTGGAACACTTCGGCCACGCCGACGGCGTCCTGGCCGGTCATCGCGTCGACGACGAGAAACGTGTAGTGGGGGGCGACGACACCGGAGATCATCCGGACCTGCTCCATCATCTCGGCGTCGATGGCCAGGCGTCCGGCCGTATCGACGATGAGCACGTCGCGCCCGAGACGGCGGGCCTCGGCGAGGCCGTGGGCGGCGGTGACGACCGGGTCGCCGGGCTCCGAGAACACGGGCACGTCGATCTGGCGACCGAGCGTGCGCAGCTGCTCGACGGCGGCGGGCCGCTGGAGGTCGGCGCCGACGAGCAACGGTTGGCGGCCCTGGGCCTTGAACCAGCGGGCCAGCTTGGCGGCGTTGGTCGTCTTGCCGGAGCCTTGCAGCCCGGCCATCAGCACGACCGTCGGTGGGCGGCCGGCGTACGTGATGCGGAGGGTCTCGCCGCCGAGGATGCGGGTCAGCTCGGCGTTGACGATCTTGACGACCTGCTGGCTGGCGTCCAGCGCCTGGGATCGGGTGGCGCCGATGGCGGCGCTGCGGATACGGGCGACGACCTCGCGGGTCACGCCGACGTTGACGTCGGCCTCGAGCAGGGCCGTGCGGATCTAGGCGAGGATCTCCTCGACGTCCCGCTCGGTCAGCCGGCCCTTGCCGCGAACCCGCTTGACGATGCCTTCGAGGCGGGTGGACAGGTTCTCGAACATGCCGGTCAGACGCTATCTAGCTAGCTAGCTACAGCGTTCCCCGGCCACGCAGGCCGTCGGCGGCCGCTCCCGCGCCTTCATGACCGAAGTCACGAGATCGTTCGCTCGGCTAATGAGCTAGGCTAACGATATGTCGTCGCTCGCTGCCTCCCTCGATCGCCCGCCGGTCGACGACGGCACGACCGGCGCGCTCCGCGTCAGCGTCATGCGACTGGCGCGCCGGTTGCGCCTGGAGCGGGCCCGCGAGGACCTGACGCTCAACCAGCTGGCCGTGCTCGGCACGCTCGAGCGCGGCGGCGACCTGACCATCGGCGAGCTGGCGACCGCCGAGCGGGTCAAGCCGCCGTCCATCACCCGGACCGTCAACGCACTGGTCGAGGCCGGCCTGGTCGCGCGGCGTCCCCACGCCACCGACGGCCGTCACGTCGTCGTGGCGTTGACGGACGGGGCCAGGGCGGTCTTGGCCGAGGACCGCCGTCGTCGCGACCGCTGGCTGGCCCAGCGGCTCGACCAGCTCGACCCCGCCCAGCTCGACGCGCTGCGCACCGCCGCCCCCCTCCTCGACTTGCTGGCCCGCTCGTGAGATCGACCTTCGCCGCCCTGCGGGTCCGCAACTACCGGCTTTTCGCCCAGGGGTCGCTGGTGTCCAACGTCGGGACCTGGATGCAGCGCGTCGCCCAGGACTGGCTCGTCCTGGCGCTGACCGGCAGCGCCGGCGCCCTCGGCATCACCACGGGACTGCAGTTCCTGCCGATCCTGCTGCTCTCGCCGATCGCCGGGCTGGTCGCCGACCGCTTCTCCAAGCGCCGCATCCTTGCCGTGACCCAGCTCAGCATGGCCGTCAGCGCCGGCCTGCTCGGCGTGCTCGCCATCACGGGATGGGTGACGACGTGGCACGTCTACGTGCTGGCGTTCGTCTTCGGGACCGGCACGGCCTTCGACACCCCCGCCCGTCAGGCCTTCGTCAACGAGATGGTCGACAACGATCGGCTGCCCAACGCCGTCGGCCTCAACTCGGCGTCGTTCAACCTCGGCCGGGTCATCGGACCGGCCGTCGCCGGGCTCCTCATCGCCTGGCAGGGCTCCGGGGTCGGGGCCACCGGCTGGGTCATCCTGCTGAACGCGGGCAGCTACCTGGCCGTGATCGCATCGCTGTGGCGGATGCGGGCCGAGGAGCTGAGGCCGACCGAGCGACTCCCCCGCGCCAAAGGGCAGGTGCGCGACGGCCTGCGCTACGTGCGCTCACGCCCCGATCTGATGCTCGTGATGGCCGTCGTGTTCTGCGCCGGGACGTTCGGACTGAACTACCAGATGACGATGGCGCTGATGGCGACCGAGGTCTACGACAAGGGCGCCGGCGAGTACGGCGTGCTCGGCTCGATCCTCGCCGTCGGCTCGTTGGCCGGCTCGTTGCTGGCGGCGCGGCGCAAGTTCAGCCGTCAGCGGCTCGTGCTCGTGTCGGCCGTGGTGTTCGGCGTTTGCACGACGGCCGCCGGGCTGATGCCGTCGTACCTGACCTTCGCCGTGGTCCTGCCGGCCTGCGGCTTCAGCGCGTTGACGCTCGTCACGGCGGCCAACGCGTTCGTGCAGATGTCCGTCGCCCCGCAGCTGCGGGGACGCGTGATGGCGCTGTACCTGACGATCTTCATGGGTGGCACGCCGATCGGGTCGCCCGTTCTCGGCTGGGTGGCCGAGCGCTTCGGCGCCCGCTGGACGCTGATCGGCGGAGGCGCGCTGACGGTCGCCGGCACGCTCGTCGCGGCGGCCGTCTTCTCCCGCCGCCAGGGTCTCGTCATCACGCCGCACCTCACGCCACACCCGCACCTCGCCGTCACGCCCCGGCGAGTCGACCGCCAGATCGAAGAGACGGTCACCGCGGCGTGACCGTCACCCGCCCGCCGTGAACTCGATCAGCTCGACGCGGCCCTTGCCGCCAGTGAGCTTGCGCTCACCGATCAACCCGACGCCCGCGGCGTACCACTTCTCCTCGAACACATCGGGATCGAGGGGGTTCCAGTCCTCGGTCACGAGGACGTCCTGGTACGTCCCCGTGGGGACCGTTCGCTCGGCGGCGACGTCGACGACGCGGGCCATGTCTTCGGCCTCACCCTCGTAGAGCTCCTGGCGGTACGCGTCACCCGAGGCGGGTTCGGCGAGCATGACGATGCCCGGCTTGGCGCCGTCGATTCCGGCCTCCCACGCCCCTGCCGCGCTGACGGCGACGCCGTTCTCGAACTCCCGGGTGTCCTCCCCGAGGTACCAGACGTTGCCATCGCGATCCTGGGCGAACCAGTCGAACGTGTCCTCGGCGAGCTCCCCGTCGACGTACACGGTGTCGCGCACCACGGTCGCCGAGATGCCGAGGATCTCTCGGCGCCGGCCGGTCACGACGACCTCGACCCGCTCCACCTCGCCGTCGTCCTCGCCCTCGTAGACCCACCGGCTCCCGACCGCCAGAGGGAAGTAGGGGTGGTCGACCACGTCGACGAAGTCGGCCGGTTCGAGCACTGGCTCATAGACCCCGCCGTCACCCGGGTCGATGGGCTCGATCCCGCCACCACCCGGCTGCGAACCGGGGACCGTCGTGGCGGGCCCGACGGTCGTGCTCGGCGCGGCCGTGGTGGTGGGTTCGACCGTGGTGGCGGGTTCGACCGTGGTGGCGGCTCCGACCGTCGTGCTGGCCTCGGGCGCAGCGGGGGTGGCGACCGTCGTGGGCGTGTCGACCGTGGTGGCCACCGCCGCGGGCACCGTGCTCGGCCCGCCGGTGTCAGGCGCGTCGTCGCCACAGCCGGCGAGCACGGCGACGCCGAGCGCGACCGTCGACGCGATCCTCCCGGTGGAGGCGAGGGTACGTGGGCTTCTCGACATCATCGGCTCCTCCTGTGCATTGCGCTCCTCGATCGTGACCCACCGTCGCTGACGGCCGGCTGAACGGCTCCACCCCCCGTTCAGGCCGAAGTCAGCGAGCGCCGGACATGGTGGACCTCGACCGCACGGCTGCGCACTCGGCGCATCCGGCGCACACGTGATGGAGCAGATCATGCCCGTACTTCACCGTTCCCGCGACGACCGCCGTCGACCGCCCCTGCGGTTCGCCCTACCGCTCGGCATCGCCGCCCTGCTCGCCGCACCGCTGGCCGTCGGATCGGCGCGTGCCGCGCCGGTGCCAGAGGGGGTCAGCGCTCCGGCGGACCGCGTGGACCGCGACCGACCGGTGTTCTCGCACCCCACCAGGATCACCAACCCGCTGTTCCCGATCACGCGGGTGACGCAGGCGGTCCAATTGGGGCACGAGGCCGACGCGTCGCTGCGCCACGAGATCACGCTGATCGACGAGATCAAGGTGTTCCACTGGCGGGGGCAGCGCATCGAGACCGTTGTCTCGCAGTTCGTCGCCTACTCGGACGGCCAGATCGCCGAGGTGGCCTACGACTACTTCGCCCAGGCCGACGACGGCGCGGTGTGGTACTTCGGCGAGCACGTCGCCAACTACGCCGACGGCGTGCTCGACAACCACGACGGGACGTGGCTGGCCGGCCGCGACGGGCCGCCCGGGATGATCATGCCCTCCGACCCCCAGGTCGGCGACGTGTACCGGCCCGAGAACATCCCCGGCCTGGTCTTCGAAGAGGTCACCGTCAAAGCGATCGACCAGACCGTCGCCGGACCACGGGGCCCGGTGCACGGCGCCATCGTCGTGCAGGAGCGCCTGTCCGACGGCACGCTCGAGGACAAGACGTTCGCGCCCGGCTACGGCGAGTTCTCGGCCCACGTCCCCGTCGAGGACGAACTGGTGACCGTCGCCGTCGCCGTTCCGACGGACAGCATCGGCGGGGCCACGCCGCCGCGGCTGCGCCAGCTCTCCCACGATGCCGCTCGAGTGTTCGCTGACGCGCCCTCGGCGAGCTGGCGGCGGCTCGCCGCCAAGGTGGGCAGGATGACGTCGTCGTGGGGGGACTTCGCTCGACCGGTCCCGCCGCTGCTCGCCGAGCAGATGGACGACGCCCTCGGCGGCTTGCAGGAAGCGGTCGCCGATCGCCAGCGCGGCGACGTGCGCCAGGCCGCCATCGACGTGGAGCTCGCCGCGTTGGACCTGCGCCTGCAGTACAGCTCGCCGGCGCGGATCGACCATCGTCGACTCGAGGCATGGGCTCGCCAACTGCGCCTCGATCGGAGCGAGCACGACGGTGTCGGCGTCGCCAGCGACCGAGTCATCCTCGACGCCATCGCCGAGCGTCTGGACGACGACGACTGCCGGTGAACTGCCCGCCGCTGAACCGGGTCTGAGTGATGTTCAGGCCCGGTTCAGCCAGGCGGGGCACACTGGCGCCGTCGAGGAACGAGAGACGAGGCCGTGAAGCTGCTGGTGGTCGAGGACGACGTGAAGATCGCCGCCGCCGTTGCGCGCGGCTTGACGGCCGAGGGCTTCACCGTGGAGATCGCCGGCGACGGCGACGAGGGGTGGTGGCGGGCCAGCGAGAACACCTACGACCTGATCGTGCTCGACGTCATGCTGCCGCGCCGCAACGGGTTCCGCCTCTGCGCCGACCTCCGGGCCGCCGAGAACTGGACGCCGATCCTCGTCCTGACGGCCAAGTCGGGGGATCTCGACGAGGCGGAGATGCTCGACACCGGCGCCGACGACTTCCTCAGCAAGCCGTTCTCGTTCCCCGTGCTCGTGGCCCGCATCCGCGCCTTGCTGCGGCGCGCCGCCGGTCGCGATCCGACACCGGTCGACGTCGGCGACCTGCGCATCGAGCCGGCGGCCCGACGAGTCTGGTGCGCAGGGATCGAGGTCGAGTTGACGGCGCGCGAGTTCGACGTGCTCGAGTTCCTCGTGCGCCGGGCCGGCCAGGTCGTCAACAAGGACGAGATCCTCGCCGGCGTCTGGGAGGACGACTTCCTGGGGGATCCCAACATCGTCGAGGTCTACGTGGGCCGGCTGCGCCGCAAGCTCGGCCATCCGGCGGCCACGCACACGATCACCACGCTGCGCGGGGCCGGGTACCGCCTCGAGGAGAACCGGTGACGGGCGTGCCGTCAACGATCCGCTTCCGGGTGACGGCGATCGCGACGGGCGTCGTGCTCGTGGTCCTGCTCGTCACGGGTCTGGTGCTCGTGGCCGTGCAACGCCGGGTCCTGACGGAGAACCTCGACGAGTCGATCGTCCAGCACGCCGTCGAGATCGGCGCCGATGTGGCCAATGGTCGCGGGGCCACATCGATCGAGGGGCTCGGCGAGGACGACGCCGCGGCCCAGGTCGTGGACGAGAACGGCGCGGTGATCGCGGCCAGCGCCAACCTTCGCGACGCCCCACCGATCGCCGATCCGCCGCCGGAGGGTGCCGACCGCTCCGTTCGCACGGTCGACCGCCTTCCCCACGACCCCGCCGTCTTTCGCGTCGCATCGGTTCGGGGGACGGGACCCGCCGGGACGTTCGTGGTGCACGTTGCCGGCACGCGCGACGACATCGACGAGAGCGTGCGCAGCCTCACTCGTTCGTTGGTCCTCGCCGTGCCCGTGATCGTCGCGCTTCTCGCCGCCCTGGTGTGGTGGCTCGTCGGGCGCACCTTGCGGCCAGTGGAGGCGATCCGCGCCGAGGTGGATTCCATCGGAGGACATCAGCTCGACCGCCGGGTGCCGGTGCCGGCAGGCGACGACGAGATCGCCCGCCTCGCCTCGACCATGAACGGGATGCTGGCGAGGATGCAGGACGCCGCGGCGCGGCAGCGTCGTTTCGTCGCCGATGCTTCCCACGAGCTGCGCAGTCCGCTCACCCGTATGCGCGCGGAGCTCGAAGTCGACATCGCCCACCCGGCCGGTGCCGATCCGGCCGCCACCCAGCGCAGCGTCCTCGACGAGGTGGTCGGCCTGCAGCACCTCGTCGACGACCTCCTGGTACTGGCATCGGCCGACGATCAGCGCAACGTCGCCCCGATTGACGAGCTCGCTGACATCGTCGACCTGGACGGCGTTGTCGCCCGCGCCGTACGCACCGCCAGGGTGCGCCCCGACGTCCGGGTCGAGGTGGCGACCATCGAGGCCACCCCGGTGCGCGGCCACGCCGATCAACTGGCCCGGGCCGTCGCCAACGTGGCCGACAACGCCGTCCGCCACGCGAGCAATGTCGTGTCGATCAGCCTGGAGTCCACCGACGGGATGTTGCGGTTGGCGGTAACCGATGACGGTGCCGGAATACCGGTCGCCGACCGAGCACGGATCTTCGAACGCTTCGCACGCGTCGACGACGCCCGTTCAGCCGGCGGCACCGGGCTCGGCCTGGCGATCGCCAAGGAGATCGTCGAGCGTCACGGCGGCGCGATCGCCGTCGACACCGATCACACGCCCGGCACACGGATGGTGATCACCCTGCCCGTCGCCCGCTCGCCCGATTGACCGACACCGGTACATCGGGCCGTGGCCTACAGCTCGAGGAGGCGGTCCAACCCGATGGTCACGCCGTCCTGCTCGGCGACGTGCTTGCAGGCCAGCAGCACGCCGGGCATGAAGCTGTCGCGGTCGTAGCTGTCCTGGCGGATGGTCAGCGACTGGCCGATGGCGCCGAGGATGACCTCCTGGTGGGCGACCATCCCGCGCATCCGCACGGCGTGGACGTGGATGCCGGCCGGGCCGACGCCGCCCCGGGCGCCGGCGAGCGTCTCGGTCTGCGTCGGGTCGGCGGCCCACTGGTCGGAGGCCGCGGCCATGCGCTCGGCGGTGGCGAGCGCCGTCCCGGACGGGGCGTCGGCCTTCGTGTCGTGGTGCAGCTCGACGATCTCGGCGGTGTCGAAGAACGGCGCGGCGATCTCGGCGAAGCGCATCATGAGCACTGCCGAGATCGAGAAGTTGGCGGCGACGACGCAGTTCGGCCCGCCGGCGCCGAACTCGCCGGCGAACGTCGCCAGGTCGTCCCCGGTCAGCCCGGTCGTGCCGACCACGGCGTGGATGCCGTGCATCGCCAGCCACGGGATCGTGGCGCGGGCGGCCTCGGCCACGGTGAAGTCGACGACGACGTCGCACGCGGCGTCGGCGAAGGCCCGCAATTCCCCGGCGATGGTGGTGTCCTGCACCGTCGAGCCGACGGCTCCCGGGTCGACGGCGGCGACGAGCTCCAGGTCCGGGTCGAGGGCGACGGCGCGGCACACCGTGGCACCCATCCGCCCACCGGCGCCGTTGACACCGACCCTGATCACGAGCCCACCGGCCCCACCGCCACCGTCACCGGCGCGGCCGCGCCGTAGACCCGGTCGATGACCCGCCGCACGGCGCTGTGATCGACCTGTTCCCAGCGACGGATCTGCTCATCGACTGGACGCACCCGACCCATGGTCGCCAGCATCCCACCCAAGCGGGACATGCGGGCGCCGGTGTCCTCGAGCCCCATCTCGTAGGCGCCGACCAGGTAGCCGGCGGCGACCTCCAGCTCCTCGTCGGTGATGCCGTCGGCGACCAATCGGTCGAGCTCGGCGCCGATCAGCGATCGCACGGTCGGTGCGTGCTCCGGCATCGTGCCGGCGTACACGGACCACGCGCCGGCATCGGCGTAGGCCGACGTCGCCGAGTAGACGCTGTAGGCGAGCCCGCGGCGCTCGCGGATCTCGTCGAAGAGCCGGCTCGACAACCCGCCGCCGAAGACGTGGTTGACGACATCGAGCGCTTCCCGGTCCGGATCCTCCCGCGGTACGGATCGCCCGCCGATGGCCAGGTGGATCTGCTCGGAGTCGTCGTCGATCGTCATGTCGTCCTCCGGGGCGCCCGGTGCCGCACGGGCGATGCGACCGTCGCCGGCGGCCATCGGCCCGAACGCCTCGGCGATTCGGTCGACGACGTGCTCGTGGTCGATGTCGCCGGCGGCGGCCACGACGGTGGCGCCGGTGCGGTAGTGCTCGCCGAAGAACTGCCGCACGTCGTCAGGCGTGATCGACCGTACGGTGGCCCGGCCACCGGCGGTGTCGCGGCCGAGGCCGTGATCCCCGAAGAGCTGGCGGCCGAGCTGGCGCAGCGCGACGTCGTCGGGCGAGTCGTCGTCCATGGCCAGCTCCTCCAGGATCACCTGACGCTCGCTCTCGACGTCGTCGGCGGCGATCGTCGACGCCGTCAGCACGTCGCCGAGCAGCTCGAAGCCGACGCCTGCGTGACGCCGCGGCATGCGGCAGTAGTAGGCGGTGTACTCCTTCGACGTGAAGGCGTTGATGTCGCCGCCGACGCGGTCGACGGCGCGGGAGATGTCCACCGCCGAGCGGGTCGGCGTGCCCTTGAACAGCAGGTGCTCGAGGAAGTGGCTGACGCCCGACAGCTCGGGCGGCTCGTCGCGGGACCCGACGGCGACCCAGACGCCGATCGCCACCGACCGCGCCCCAGGGACGCGATCGGTGGCGATCGTCAAACCGTTCGACAGCGTGGAGACACGCTCGTCCATCACACCATCATCATTAGCGATGGCGCCGACGCCCTCGGTCTCCTTCACCGCGGTTGCCACCGCGACCGCCGGTGCCGGCGTCGCTGCGCTCCCGCGGGGCGTTCGGGCCGAGGTCGCCCAGCTCGTCGGCCAGCTCGGCGTCGAACGTGTCCTCGAAGGACACGCTGACGACATCGCTCTCGCCGTTGCCGGACGAGGCAGGGGACGCCGACGGGGCGGCGTCACGGGTTGGCGCCGATCCGCCGCCGACCGGCTCGTCGCCGGCCGGGGTCAGGCTGACCTTGCCCTTGTCGTCGATCTCCTCGACGCGGACGTCGATCACGTCGCCGAGCGACAGCACGTCCTCGACGGCGTTGATCCGCTTGCCCCGACCGAGCTTGGAGATGTGCACCAGGCCGTCGCGCCCGGGGAGGATGTTGACGAACGCGCCGAACTTCGTGATGTTGACGACGCGGCCGGTGTACACCTTGCCGAGCTCGGCCTTGGGCGGGTCGACGATGGCGAGGATGGCGGCCTTGGCCTCCTCCATCCGCCACGCCTCGACGGCGCCGATGGTGACGATGCCCTGGGCCCCGTCGTCGTCGACGCTGATGTCGGCGCCGGTCTCGGACTGGATCGTGTTGATGACCTTGCCCTTGGGCCCGATGACCTCGCCGACCTTGTCGATCGGGATGATGATCGTCGTGATCTTCGGCGCCGTCGCCGCGACTTCCTCGCGGGGAGCGGCGATCGCCGCGTTCATCACGTCGAGGATCTCCAGACGGGCCACCTTGGCCTGCTCCAGCGCGGCGGCGAGGACGTCGGCGGGGATGCCGTCGATCTTCGTGTCGAGCTGGAGGGCGGTCACCGCGTCAGCGGTGCCGGCGACCTTGAAGTCCATGTCGCCGAAGGCATCCTCGGCCCCGAGGATGTCGGTCAGCGTCGTGTACTTCCCGTCGGCGAACACGAGGCCCATGGCGATGCCCGCCACCGGCGCCTTGATCGGCACACCGGCGTCCATCAGCGACAGGCTCGACGCGCACACCGACGCCATCGACGTCGACCCGTTCGAGCTCATCACCTCGGACACGAGGCGCAGCGTGTAGGCGAACGCCTCCTGGCTCGGCACGACCGGCAGCACGGCCCGGGCGGCGAGCGCACCGTGGCCGATCTCGCGGCGCTTGGGCGAACCGACCCGACCGGTCTCGCCGTTGGCCCACGGCGGCATGTTGTAGTGGTGCAGGTAGCGCTTCGTCGTCTCCGGCGACAGCGTGTCGAGGAGCTGGTTCATGCGTGGCATGGCCAGCGTGCAGACGTTGAGCACCTGGGTCTCGCCGCGCTGGAACAGGCCCGAGCCGTGGGCGGTCGGCAGGACGCCGACCTCGGCCGTCACCGGGCGCAGGTCGGTTGCGGCGCGACCGTCGATGCGGATGCCGTCCTCGACGATGCGCTTGCGGACGAGCTTCTTGCTCAGCGCGCGGATGGCCTCTCGGACTTCCTTCTCGCGGCCTGCGAACTCGCCGGGCGCCTCCTCGGTGCCGCACAGCTCCTTGATCGCCTTGTCGGCGGCCAGGTCGATGAGCGCGTTGCGCTCGGACTTGCCGGAGATCGTGGCGGCGTGCGTCATCTCGTCGGTGGTCGTCCGTTCGACGGCGTCGAACACGTCCTTGCCGTAGTCGACGACGGGCACGAACGGCAGCGGCTCGATCGGGCCGTTGGTGGCGATCACGCTGGCCACGAGCTGGCGCTGCAGGGAGATCGACTCCTTGATCCACTGCTTGGACGCTTCGAGGCCGCCGGCCAGGGCGGTCTCGTCGACCTTCGGCGCACCCTCGTCGTAGTACTCGAAGCTCTTCACACTGCCGCCGGCCTCGACCATCATGATGGCGACGTCGCCGTCGGCGAGCTCACGCCCGGCGACGACGAGCTCGAACGTGCTCGCCTCACCCTCGGCGTACGTCGGGTGCGGGATCCACTCACCATCGGTGGTGTAGGCCAGGCGGACGGCGCCGATCGGGCCCTCGAACGGGATGCCGCTGATCATCAGCGCCGCCGACGCGGCGTTGATCGACAAGACGTCGTGCGGGTTCTCCTGATCGGCCCCGAGGACCGTGGTGACGACCTGGGTCTCGTTGCGATAGCCGTCGGCGAACGACGGGCGCAAGGGCCGGTCGGTCAGGCGGCAGGTGAGGACGGCGTCCTCGGTCGGGCGGCCCTCCCGACGGAAGAACGAGCCGGGGATCTTGCCGGCGGCGTACGCCCGCTCCTCGACGTCGACGGTCAGGGGGAAGAAGTCGATCCCGGGGCGGATGTCACGCGACGCGTTGGCCGTCGTGAGCACCGACGTGGTGCCGATGGACGCCATGACGGCGCCCTGGCTCTGCGGCGCCAGCTTGCCGGTCTCGAAGGTGAGCGTGCGCTCGGTCCCGGAGATGAGACCCGACACGCGGATGGGGTTGGCCACGAATGGCTCCTTTCGCCCGAGCCGACTGGCCCTCGGCTGATGTGGAGCGGCTGGCCGGTTCCCAGTCGGCAACCCCGCCGATCGAGCGAGTTCTCGAGCACGGGACAGGCGACTGACAACCGGCGACCAAGCCGCTCGGTTTGTTTGCGGTGATGCTAGCGGCGCCTACCCACGGTCTCCGCTTTGGTCACCGATCTCACTTCGGTCACCGATGGTGTCGCCCTGGCTACGAAATCGGTGACCAAAGCGGCGGTCAGCGGCGAAGACCCAAGCGGGCGACGATGTCGCGGTACCTCGCCACGTCGATGGAACGGACGTAGTCGAGCATCCGGCGGCGGCGGCCGACGAGCATCAACAGGCCGCGCCGGCTGTGGTGGTCCTTCGGGTGCGCCTTGAGGTGTCCGGTCAGGTGCGTGATGCGCGACGACAGCAGCGCGATCTGCACCTCGGGCGAGCCGGTGTCGGTGTCGTGGGTGCGGTGTTCGGTGATGGTGTCCTGTTTGGACATCGGGTCGTTCCTGTTCCCCGGGCCGCAGCCCGGTGCTGACCTCGCCGGCGCCGGACGGCGCTGCGGCATCACGCCGACGCCAGAGCCTCGACGGACCTGGCAAGGCTACGGCCCACCGAACGTTGCGCGACACGACGCATCTGGGTGCGATCCGTCTCAAACGGTCAACTGGGCGCGCCCGTGTCTCAAATTCGCAACGGAGCGCACCCAGATGCGGACGCCGCTGGAGTGAAAGGGGGCCGTCGTTACGCTCGCTCGCCGTGACCGCCATCTCGCTGTCCGGGGTCACCAAGCGGTTCGGGCGCATCCACGCGCTGGCGCCGATCGACCTGACGGTCGATGACGGCGAGGTCGTCACCGTGCTCGGACCGAGCGGAAGCGGCAAGACGACCCTGCTGCGCCTCGTGGGCGGCCTGGAAGCGCCGACCAGCGGCACGGTCACGGTGCTCGGTGGCGACGCCGGCCGCGCCCGCGCCGCCAAGCAGATCGGGTTCGTCCCCCAGGCGCCCGCCCTGCTGCCGTGGCGGACCGTGGCGCAGAACGCCCGCCTGTTGCTCGACGTCAACCGGCGGGTGCCGGTGCGCGGCGGCCCGTCGCCGGACGAGCTGTTGGCCGACGTCGGCCTCAGCGACTTCGCCGGCGCCTACCCCCACGAGCTGTCGGGCGGGATGCGCCAGCGCGTCGCCCTCGTCCGGGCGTTCGCGCTCGGTGCGCCGCTGCTGTTGATGGACGAGCCGTTCGCCGCGCTCGACGAGATCACCCGTGCCGACATGCGCCACCTGCTCGCCCGGCTGTGCGAGCTGTCCGCGACGTCGGTGCTATTCGTGACGCACTCGATCGCCGAGTCGGTCTTCCTCTCCGATCGGGTCGCCGTGCTCTCTCTCCGGCCGGGGCAGATCGTCGGCGCCGTCGACGTGGCGCTCCCCCGCCCGCGGCAACCGGAGCTGGAGGACGACCCCGCCTTCTTCGCCGTCGAGACCCGACTGCGGGCGCTCCTGCACGAAGGCGCCGGTCGATGACCCGACCGAGGATCGTCCTGGCCAGCCTCACCGGGCTCGCCGTGTTCGGCCTGCTCTGGGAGGGCCTGGTCCGCCTGTTCGACGTCAAGCCGTTCATCCTCCTGGCCCCGTCCGAGATCGTGGCCGAGCTGGGCAACGCCCCGGCCCGCTACACGGAGGCGGCGCTGGTGACGGCCCGCCATGCCGCGCTCGGGGTGATCATCGCACTCGTCGTGGCCGTGCTCCTCGGCGCCGCGCTGGCGGCGTCACGCTTCGCCGAGCAGGCCGCCCAGCCCGTGCTGATGATCATCCTCGTGGCGCCGTGGGTGGCCTACTTCAGCTCGATCGCGATCTGGCTCGGTGCCGGCGATCCGCCCGTCGTCTTCCTTGCCGCGTTCGTCACGACTCCGGCGTTCGTCTTCGCCGCCGTCGCCGGCATGCGCTCGGCCGACCCAGCGGCGCGTGAGCTGTTGGCCTCTGTCGACGCCTCCCGCTGGGAGGTGCTCTGGCGCTTGCGCCTGCCGTCGGCCCTGCCGGCGATCCTCGCCGCCGCCCGTTACACGGTGGGTCTGGCGTTGGCCGCGGCCTACTACGGCGAGGGCGGCAACCTCTCGACGGCCGGCCTGGGCGCCATCGGCGACCGGGCGGCGGCGGCACAGTTCGGGCCGGCACTGTGGGCCACGGTCATCTCCACGGTGGTCCTGGGAGTCGTCTTCCTGGCCGTCATCACCATCGCCGAGCGCGTCCTCCTCCACTGGCACGCCTCGCAACGGGACACGGCCCTGCCCCGCTCGGTACGCTGACGCCCGCACGGACCCAACGGTCTGGAGCGGCCGTCTGGCTCACCGCTCTCGACCCCGTGCGCTGGCACAATCCGAACCCCCGACACCGCAGGAGGACCCGATGCGCCAGCGTGCTCGCCTCGCCATCGTCCTCGTCCCCGTCGCGCTCGTTGCCGCGGCCTGTTCAGACGACGAGGGCGGTGAGGCCACCACCGTGCCGACGATCGCCGTGCCCGTGACCGCGCCGGCCACGCCCAACCTGGCCACGACCCCGCCGACGAACACCTCGCCGCCGACGACCACGGCCGTCGACAGCGTCGCCACCACGACCGCCACGACCGCACCGGCCGGCCCGCTGGACGTCATCGCCGATGAGCCCTTCCCCAATGAGCGCTGCGCGGCCAACGAGGCGGCCGGGACGATCACCTACCTCAGCGGGTTCGACTTCGCCGCCACGGTGTCGATCATCGACGTCATCCTCGCCGACGAGGCCGGGTACTACGACGAACTCTGCCTCGACGTCTCGCTGCAGCCCAGCTTCTCGACTGCCAACTACCCGTTCGTCGCCTCCGGCGAGGCGCAGTTCGCCTCGGGCGGGTCGTTCAGCGAGGTCGTCAACGCCGCCGACGCCAACGAGGCCGAGCTGGTGGCCGTCGCCGTCGAGGGTCGCAGCGCCATCGACAGCCTGATCCTCAAGCCGGGGAGGGCAGCGACGTTGGAGGACCTGGCTGGCACGACGATCGGGGTCAAGCAGGCGCTCCCGCCGAGTGTGGCCGCCATGCTCGCCACCGCCGGCCTCGGCGAGGGCAAGGACTACGAGACCGTGCTCGTGGACGGGTTCGACCCGCTCGTGCACATCACGCTCGACGGCATCGTCGGCTTCCCCGGGTACCGCAACAACGAGCCGGGCACGTTGGAACGCGCCGGCGTCCCGTTCGATCTCTTCGTGCCGACGGACTACGACGTGCCCGGCTCGTCGGGCGTCATCTACACGAGTCGCGACTTCCTCGACGATCACCCGACGGCGGTGGAGGACTTCGTCCGGGCCACGATGCGCGGGCTGGCGGACGCGCTGGCCGAACCGGACGCCGCGTCAGCGATCGCGCTCCAGCGCATCGACGACAACGGCAACCCCAACTTCCTGTCGCCGGAGGGCGAGACGTTCCGCTGGCGCAGCGACGTCGACAAGATGCTCGACGAGACGGCCGACGGCCCGCCGCCCGGCGTCATCGAGGTCGACCTGCTGCAGGCCGAGCTCGACGCGTACAGCGATGTCGGCCTGTTCGGCGACGCCGGTGCGCCGCCGGCGTCGGACTTCGTCGCCGCCGACCTGGCCGCCGGGATCTACGACGATACCGGCACCGTCATCTGGCCGTCCTGACGCGAAGTGTGAGCTGACGGTGCGGAACCCCGCGCCGTCAGCTCACAGATCCGGCCGTCCGAAGTCCCTGGCGTGCTCGATGTCGCGGGCGAGCTGGGCGGCCAGCGCCTCAATGCCCTCGAACTTGCGCTCGCTGCGCAGGAAGTGCTGGAAGCGCACCTCGGCCGCTTCGCCGTAGAGGTCGCCGCTGAAGTCGATGAGGTGGGCTTCGAGCAGCGAGTGGTCGGCGTGCTCGTAGAACGTCGGTCGTCGTCCGAGGTTGATCGCCGACAGGTGGACCTTGCCGTTCGGCCGTTCGTACTCGCCGGCGTAGACGCCGTCAGCGGGCAGGCACACGGCGTTGGTCACCTCGACGTTGGCGGTCGGGAACCCGAGGAGCCGGCCCCGCTGATCGCCCATCACGACGGTGCCGCGCACCTCGTGCGGACGGCCGAGCATGCGGGTGACGAGCTCGACGTCGCCGCCGGCCAGCGCCCGGCGGATGGCCGTACTGCTGATCGGCTCGTCGATGTCGTCGGCCCGGTCGACGAGCTCGATCGGCACGACCGTGAAGTCGTCGGCCTCACCGGCGACGGCGAGCAACGCCACGTTGCCGTCGCGGTGCCGCCCGAAGTGGAAGTCCTCGCCGACGACGACGTACTTGACGGCCAGAGCCTCGACGAGCACCCGCTGCACGAAATCCTTCGGTCCCTCGTTGCTCTGCGACTCGTCGAACCGCATGACGACGGTGGCGTCGATGCCGGTGGCCTCCAACAGCTCCAGGCGCTGCTCCGGCGTCGTCAGCAGTTGCGGCGCCGACTCCGGACGCACGACGGTGGCCGGGTGGCGGTCGAAGGTCAGTACGACGGAGCGGGCCGATGCGCGTTGGGCCAGCTCCTTCACCTGGTCGATGACGGCGCGGTGCCCGAGGTGCACGCCGTCGTAAGCGCCGATGGTGACGACGGTGCGCTCGCCGGGCCACGGCGGCGGATCGAGCTCGCTGATCACCTGCACGGGCGGTGACGCTAGCCACGCGCCGACGTCAGCACGACGGCCGGCTTGGCCGTGCCGTCGCCGTGGCGCTCGTACACGGCGAGCAACTCGTCGGCGGCGGTGACCATCGCCCACGGGCCGACCCCGGCGGGCGCCGGCAGCACTCGACCGACGGTGATGGCCGCCTGCACCTCATCGTCGACGACGACCGTTCGCAGGGCCCGGACGGCGGTGATCGGCGGGTGCAGCTCGCACTTGTCGGGCGGGGCCGCGTCGTCGATCGTGAACGGCTCGACGGCCGTGCGCCGCAGCCGGCGCAGGTGGGCGCCACCGCCGAGCGCGGCGCCGAGGTCGGCGGCCAGCGTGCGCACGTACGTCCCCGTCGAGCAGGTGACCTCGATCGACACCACGTCCGGCTCGACCCAGTCGACCACGACGAACCGCTCCACGGTCACCGGTCGGGGAGCCCGTTCGACCTCGATGCCCTGGCGCGCCAGCTCGTGGAGCCGGCGGCCGCCGACGTGCAGTGCCGAGACCATCGGCGGCACCTGCATGATGTCGCCGGTCAACGTCGAAGCTGCGGCACGGGCGTCCTCCAGCGTCACCGTCGCCATGCCGTGCGTCGCCGTGACCGCGCCGTCGGCGTCCTGGGAGTCGGTCTCGACGCCGAGCACGACCTCGCCCGTGTACCGCTTGGTTCCCCCCGTCACGAACCGCAGCAGCCGGGTGACCGAGCCGACGCCGACGACGAGCACGCCGGTGGCGCCCGGATCGAGCGTGCCGGCGTGGCCGACGCGCCGCTCGCCGAACCGGCGGCGCAGCAGGCCGACGACATCGTGACTCGTGACGCCGGCCGGCTTGTCGACGATCGCCAGACCGTGCACGGTCGGCGGCCGGCGGCGGGCCATCAGCTCGGGTGGTTGCGGTCGCGGAGGATGTTCTCGATCCGCTCGGCCGTGCGGATGACGTCGTCGGGCCGGAAGTCGAGCCGCGGCGTCTTCTTCGTGCGCATCTGCCGGTTGATCGACGACTGGATGCGCCGGCGGTGCTCCTCGAGCGTCTCCAGGATCGGCTCGTCGCCGCCCTCGCCCTCGAGCGAGTCGTAGAAGACGATGGCCCGGTTGAGCTCGTTGTCGACGTCGACGGACGTGATCGTGACGAAGGTCAGGCGCTCGTCGTCGATGCGTACGAGCTCGTCGGCGATGACCTCCCGTAATGTCTCGTTCAGCCGAGCGCGGCGTGGATAGCGATGCCCGCCGGAGCTCGATCGGCGTGCGCTCATGGACGCCACGCTAACGGCGCCGGATTCGCGGTTGTGGCGCGAGGTTGGTCAGAAAATCCTGCGTAGACCTCGTCAGAACCGTGATCTCACGTGAAGTCGATGTCGCCGCGGAGGGAGCGTTTGAGCTCGGCGACGCCGGTGGTGGCCAGCGTCTCGACCGCTTCCCACAGGCGCACGGCGTCGTGGCCCGTCGGGGCCTTGTTGACGACCGGGCCGAAGAAGCTGCCCTCGCCCTCCTGGCCGGGCGCGAACGTCAGGATCGGGGTGCCGACGTCAGGTCCTGTGCGCTCCAGCGCCGCTGCCGTCTCGGCCCGCAGGTGGGCGTCGTGTGAGTCGTCGAGGGCGTGCTCGGCCAGCGCCGCGTCGACCCCGGCCGACTCCAGGCAGGTGCGCATGAAGGCCACGGGATCGGCGATGAGCTCCTTGCGCCGACGGTCGACGTGGATCGCCGTGCCGGTCGCGGTGTACGCCCGCCGCACGGCGTCGTTGCCGTGCTCGATCCGGACGGCATCGAGCACGCGCAGCGCGCTCAACCCGGCGACGTGGACGGCCCGGTGGTCGTCGGAGTAGTCGGGGGCCGTGCGGTCCTCGTTGAGCACCTTCAGCGAGATGAAGCGCCAGCGGACGGAATAGTCCTTCTCGGCCTGCACGTTGCGCACCCAGCGCGACGTGATCCAGCACCACGGGCAGACGGGATCGAGGAAGAACTCGAGATCCGGTGACGCGCCCACGTCGCTCACGTCCTGGCGACCTCGCGCTCGTCGAAGGTCTCGATGATGTCGCCGGGCTTGAGGTCCTGGAAGTCGGAGAGCCCGATGCCGCACTCGAAGCCCTCACGGACCTCGCGCACGTCCTCCTTGAACCGGCGCAGCGAGGAGATCTCGCCCTTCCAGATGATCGTGCCGTCACGCAGGAAGCGGACCTTGGACCCGCGAGTGATCGTCCCCGAGCGCACGTAGCACCCGGCGATGGCGCCGACCCGGGGCACCCGGAAGATCTCGCGGACCTCGGTCTCGCCGGTGACGACCTCCTCGAACTCCGGCGCCAGCATGCCGACCATCGCCTGCTCGATGTCCTCGAGCAGCTTGTAGATGATCTCGTACGTGCGAATCTCGACGTCCTGGGCGTCGGCCAGCTCGCGAGCCTTGCGGTCCGGACGCACGTTGAAGCCGATGATCGTGGCGTTCGTGGTGGCGGCGAGCGAGATGTCGTTCTCGGTGATGCCGCCGACGGCCCGGTGGACGAAGGTCAGCTCGACCTCGGGCCGGTCCAGCTTGCGCAGGCTCTCGGTGACGGCCTCCAGCGAGCCGTGCACGTCGGCCTTGAGCACCAGGTTGAGGCGGGCGGTCTCGCCGGCCTGGATCTGGCTGAAGATGTCCTCGAGCTTGGTCCCGGTCTTGACGCGGGCGTCGCCGCGCTGGGACTTCATGCGCAGGCGGTGCTCACGAGCCTCGCCGACCAGGCGGGCCGTCTTCTCGTCGGGCGCCGAGCGGAACTCGTCACCGGCCTGGGGCACCGAGGACAGGCCGAGCACCTGCACCGGCGTCGACGGCCCGGCCGACGTCACCGGCTCGCCGTGGTCGTCCATCATCGCCCGCACCCGGCCCCACGCCGCGCCGGCGACGATCGGGTCGCCGACCTTCAGCTCGCCCTTGTCGACGAGCACGGTGGCGACGGGCCCGCGTCCGATGTCGAGCTGGGCCTCCAGCACGACGCCCTTGGCCCGACCCTCGGGGTTGGCCGTCAGCTCCTCGAGCTCGGCGACGACGAGGAGCTGCTCGAGCAGGTCGTCGATGCCGAGGTCCTGCGTCGCCGACATCTCGACGACGATCGTGTCGCCGCCCCACGACTCGGGCACCAGCTCGTGCTCGGACAGCTGCGAGAGCACACGCTGCGGGTCGGCGTTGTCCTTGTCGATCTTGTTGACGGCCACGACGATCGGCACCTCGGCCGCCTTGGCGTGGTCGATGGCCTCGACGGTCTGGGGCATCACGCCGTCGTCGGCGGCGACGACGAGCACGACGATGTCGGTGGCATCGGCGCCGCGGGCGCGCATCTGCGTGAACGCGGCGTGGCCCGGCGTGTCGAGGAACGTGATCTTCCGGCCACCCTGCTCGACCTGGTAGGCGCCGATGTGCTGGGTGATGCCACCGGCCTCTCCGGCGACGACGTTGGTCGAGCGGATCCTGTCGAGCACGGTCGTCTTGCCGTGGTCGACGTGACCCATGATCGTGATGACCGGCGGACGGGGTTCCTGGTTGATCTCATCGTCGCTGTCGTCGAACAACGCCTGGAGCTCCAGCTCCTCCTGCTGGCCGGGCTCGACGAGCACGATGTCGGCGCCGAGCTCGAGCGCGAACAGCTCCATCTGATCGTCAGACAGCGTCATCGTCGCCGTGATCATCTCCCCGTTGTTGAGGAGGAAGCGCACGACGTCGGCCGACGTCCGGTTGAGCTTGGGCCCGAACTCCTGGGCCGACACGCCGCGCTCGATGACGACCGTGCCCTCCGGAACGGGCGCATCGCTGCGGGTGTAGTTCGTGTACTGCGGTTGCAGCTCCTCGCGGTCACGACGACGGCGTCGGCCGCGGCCACGGCGCGGTGGGCGGCGCTGACCGCTGGGACGCCCGGGACCGCCGCCGGGCGGGCCACCGGGGCCACCAC
>JACCUL010000098.1 GCA_013811855.1 Acidimicrobiia bacterium | reverse complement strand
GCCGCTCCACGTCGGCCCGTGACCGCGGTCGAGCCAGCACGGCGGCCGCGCCGCCGACGCGGTACGTCGTGAACGGCGCCAGTGGGGCGTGGATCTCGGCGACCGGTCCGAGGGCCGCCACCGCCGCTGCCACCCGGTCGGCCACGTCGATCTCACCGGCGATCGCCGCCGCCATCACGCGCTCCGGCGCCGCATCTGGCCCCGGCGGACGAGGACCTCGTCGGGCAACGCGGCGATGTCACCGCAACCCATCGAGAGGCAGACGTCGCCTCGTCCCACCTCGCCGGCCAGGAACGACACGACGTCGTCGCGACGCGGCAACCAGACGACGCGCGTGGCGGGATGGGCGTCGAGCACGGCGTTGACGATGAGTCGACCCGTCACCCCGGGGATCGGCATCGTGCCCGAGGCGTAGACGTCGGTCACGACGACGACGTCGGCCTCCACGAACGCGTCGGCGTAACGCCGCCACATGTCGGCGATGCGGTGGAACCGGTTGGGTTGGAACACCGCGACGACGCGGGACCACCGGTCGCCGCTGTGGCGGGCGGCGGCGATGACGGCGGCGATCTCGGCCGGCAGGTGGGCGTAGTCGTCGACGAACGTGGCCCCGCCGTCGTGACCCCTGATGTCGAACCGTCGGGCCACGCCGCCGAAGCGGGCCAGCGCGGCGCTGACGACGGCGACGTCGATGCCCACCTCGATTGCCATCGCCACGACACCGAGCGCGTTCACGACGTTGTGGACGCCGCGCAGCGGCAGGGTGATCGTGCCCAGTCGGTCGCCGTCGCGCTCGACGGTGAAGCCGAACGAGCCCTGGCCGACCTCGACGTCGACACCCCGCACGGTCACCCCCGCGGAGAGCCCGTACGTCACTGCACCGTGCGCCTCGGCCAGGCGAGCGGCGACGGGATCGTCACCGCAGACCACCTTCGGCCCGGGCACCCGGGCCAGCAGGCGGTCGAACGACTCGACGACGGCCTCGAACGAACCGAAGTGGTCGAGGTGGTCGACGTCCACGTTGGTGAGGATGGTGGCGTGCAGCGGCAGCTCGAGGTGCGTGCCGTCGCTCTCGTCGGCCTCCACGACGAGCCACGCCTTGCCCGTCCACCGGGCGCCCGTGCCGGCGTCGGCGACGTCGCCGCCGATCACGAAGCTGGGATCGAGCGCCGCCTCGGCCATCACCATCGCCAGCATCGACGACGTCGTCGTCTTCCCGTGGGTCCCGGCGACGCCGATGGCACGGGCCTGGGCGCAGATCGACGCCAGCATCCCGGCCCGCCGCAATGTGAGGCACCCGACCCGGGCCGCCTCGACCAGCTCGACGTTGGTCGCCGGGACGGCGCTCGATGCCGTGACTGCGTCGACGCCGTGGACGACGGTCGGATCGTGGCCGACCCGCACGTCGACACCGGCGGCCCGGACGCGGTCGAGCACCGGTTGCTCGCGCAGGTCGCTGCCGGACACGACGTGGCCCATCTCGGCGAGCACGATGGCGATGGCGCTCATGCCGGGGCCGCCGACGCCGATCACGTGCAGGCGCGACGGCCGCGACAGGTCGAGCGGAGGGACGGGGATCGAGGCGGACACGGCCCGATCAGGCTAGGGCGACGTGCTCGACCAGATCGGCCACTCCACCCCGTCGCGAGGGCGTTCCGGCGTTGGCGGCGCGGCGTCCGAGCTCGGTGCGCAAAGCACCGTCGGCGCGCAGCCGGTCGATGGTCGCGCCGAGCTCGGCCACGCGCGATTCGGGCAGCAGGACGGCGGCGTCCTGGTCGGCCAGCCACGCCGCGTTGGCCGTCTGGTGGTCGCCGGCGGCCCCGGACCAGGGAACCAGGATCGCCGGGGTCCCGGTCACGGCCACTTCGGCGACGGTGCTCGCCCCACCCCGCCCGACGAACAGGTCGGCGGCGGCGTACACGGCGTCCATGTGCTCCTCATAGCCGAGCACCTGGTGCACGACGGCGCCCACGACGACGGCGATGTCGTCGACGAAGCGGGGGCCGGCGACGTGCCGCACGGCGAGGTCGGCGTCGTCGGCATGCGATCGGACGAAGGCGGTGACGGCGTCGTTGAGCACCCGGGAGCCGAGGGATCCGCCGGTGAGGGCGAGCAGGAAGCGGTCCCCGTCGATGCCCAGCCGCTCACGGGCCGCGGCCCGATCGCCGGTGCGGTCGACCGTGCGGATGGCCCGGCGTACGGGCGCCCCGGTCACGACGGCGCGCTGGAGCGGTGAGTCGGGGAAGGCCACGGCGCAGGCGGCGGCGAACCGTGCCGTCAGCATGCTGGACCGCCCCGGGTGGCGGTCGTAGCTGACGACGACGATCGGGATGCGCCGGCGGTGGGCGGCGAGCACGGCGGGCAGGCTGGCGTACCCACCGACCGAGACCACGACGCGCGGGTCGAGTCCCGCCAGCAGCTCCCCGGCCCGGCGACGGGCCCGCAGCAGGAGGGGCCCGAACCGGACGTTGGTGGCCAGGTCCCGGCGGGAAATGCCCCGCTGGAGGCCGACGACGTCGAGCAGGGTGTGCGGGAACGGTGTCGCCGGCAGCAGCGTGGATTCGATGCCGCGGCGGGCGCCGACGTAGTGGATCTCGGC
>JACCUL010000058.1 GCA_013811855.1 Acidimicrobiia bacterium | reverse complement strand
CCACGCACCCGCTTGCCGCGCCGTTCGTGCTCCACCGGCAACGGCCGCGCCGCCAGCGCGGCGGCATCGAGTGGTCGCGCCGTCCCGGCCCGGTCACCGGGGGGCGACGGGCGCATCGGGCTCATCGGTGACCTCGGCCTCGGACTCCTCGATCGGGACCGTCCAACCGAACTGTTCGAGCACGAGCCGGCGCTCGTCGTCGCGCCGGTAGCTGGTCAGCGAACAGTTGGCGATGCTTCCCTCGGCGCTGAGGTCGAGCGCGGCCTGCTCGTCGAGCGCTTCGACGAGGTAGCGGAAGATGATGATCGGCACCTCATGGGTCACGAGCATGACGCGGCGGTCGGGGAACTCGCGCACGACCGAGTCGCGCAACGAGCGCAACCGCAGGGCCACGTCCACCCAGCTCTCGCCTCCGGGCGGCCGGTAGTAGAACTTGCCGATCCGGTCGCGGCGCTCGGACTCGCTGGGGAAGCGGGCGGCGACGCCCCGCCGGGTCAGCAGGTCGAGGATGCCGAACTCTCGCTCGCGCAATCGCTCGTCCGTGCGGACCTCGACACCGAGACCGGCGGTGTCGGCGACGATCCGCGCGGTGTCGGCGGCCCTGACGTACGGCGAGGCCACGACGATGTCGGGACGCTTCTCCTCGTCGGCGGTCCCCAGCCATTCCCCGAACGCGGTGGCCTGGTGGCGACCGAGGTCCGACAGCTCGACGTCCATGTCGCGCTCGGCGAGATCCAGCTGCTCGACGTCGGCACCGTGGGCGGCCTCGTTGGCGACGTTGCCGATGCTCTGGCCGTGCCGCAGCAGCCACAGCTCGGCCAGTTCGTCGCGGTCGGCCTTCACTGCGCGGGTTCCTCGCCGGGTTCGGGTGGACCGTCGCTCGTGATGAACGAGATCCGACCGGTGGACTCGAGCACGCCGTAGCGCACGGTCGTCAAGGAGTCGAGGCCGTGCTGCCGGGCGGCCTCCATGACCTCGCTCAGCGGCAGGCGCTCGGAGGCCAGGGTGCGTTCGAGCGGCGCGCCGTCCTTGATGATCACGACCGGCGTCCCGTCGACGACGGTGGCCACCCGCCGCCACCGCCAGGTGGCGTACGTGAGCACGGTGATCCAGAACGCGAACGTGGACGCGGCGAGGGCGGCGCCGGTCACCGAGTAGTCCTCCTGCGTCACCCCTTGCTGGATGATGTCGCCGAGGATGACGAGCAGCAGCAGCTCGAACGGCGCCATGTCGGCCAGCGTGCGCCGGCGCAGCCCGCGGGTCAGGAAGAACAGCAGGACGAAGATGACCGAGGCCCGCAGGATCACCTCCATTACGGCAGCACCCTCGTGTGGAAGTCGACCTCGACGACCGGCGTGCCATCGTCAAGCACCGCGACGCGGCCCGACCGTCCACTTTGCGCGGCCGGTTCGATGCGGCCGTCGTAGAAGATGCGCAGGACATCGCCGGCCGGCGGATCGAACTCCCACCGCACCCAGTCGTCGGCGCTGATCTCGCCGGACGGGGCGGGGACGATGGCGTTCGCGTCCCACAGCTCGAGGTACCGCTCGTCGACGGCCACGGTCACCGGCCCGGCGAACCCGCCGGCTCGGGTGACGACGATCTCGAACGGCGTGGCCAGCGCCGGGCGCGACACCGTGCCGTACTGCACCTCCAGCTCATACCCGCCGCCGCTGGCCCGCACGCGAGCGGTGTCGACGCCGTACACGTCGAGCCAGCCGACGGCGTCGACGACGCCGAGCGCCATGACCGCTGTGAGCATCGCCGTCGCCGCGCCGTAGCCGATCCTCCGGCGCCGCAGCCGGCCCGGCGTGTCCACACGGAGCTCGTCGAGAGTAGATGTCATGGCGAGGGACGGCGGTACCCCTGCTCACGAGCGCGAAACCCTGGTGACGATGGCCGCTCGCCTGGGTAGGGAGCGACGATGCCGCAGACCACCACCACGAAGTTCGGGATGACGCTCTCGAGCGAGGAGCACCCGCCACGCCGCCTGCTCGAGATCGCCGCGCTGGCCGAGGTCAGCGGGTTCGACTTCGTGTCGATCTCCGACCACTACCACCCGTGGATCGACGAGCAGGGCCACTCGCCGTTCGTCTGGAGCGTGCTCGGCGCGCTGGCCGAGCGAACCTCGACGCTGGAGGTCGGCGTCGGCGTCACGTGCCCCACCGTCCGCATCCACCCCGCCGTCCTGGCCCAGGCCGCGGCCACGACGGCGCTGCTGTTCGACGGGCGGTTCACGTGGGGTGTCGGCTCGGGTGAGGCGCTGAACGAGCACATCCACGGCGATCGGTGGCCGCCGGCCGACGTGCGACTCGACATGTTGGAGGAGGCCGTCGCCGTGATCCGCGAGCTCTGGACGGGCGAGGAGGTGACCCACCGCGGCGAGCACTACGTCGTCGAGAACGCCCGCATCTACGACCCGCCGGAGCACGACGTCCCGATCGTCGTGTCGGCGTTCGGGCCCAAGGCGGCCGAGCTGGCCGGCCGGATCGGCGACGGGTTGTGGACGACGGGCGCCGACGAGGAGGTGCTGTCGGCGTTCCGCGAGGCCGGCGGGTCGGGGCCGATCTGGGCCCAGATGTCGCTGTGCTGGGCCGAGGACGCCGACGAGGCATTGGCCACGGCGCACCTGGTCTGGCCGACGACCGGCGTGCCCGGTCAGCTCAGCCAGGACCTGCCGACGCCGGCTCACTTCGAGCAGGCCTCCTCGATCGTGACGCCGGAGATGGTCGCCGAGTCGACGCCGTGCGGACCCGATCCTGCGCCGATCCTGGAGAAGGTGCAGGAGCTCGTCGACGCCGGCGTCGACCACGTGTACTTCCACCAGATCGGCCCCGACCAGGAGGGCTTCGCGAAGTTCTGGGCAAAGGAGCTCCAGCCGCACGTCCGGTAACCGCTTCGGCGGCGAGGTCGCTTTGGTCACTGTTTCGGCGCAACGTCGCTTGGTCACCGATTCGGGTGCCCCAGCAGCGCGATCGGTGACCAAAGCGGGAATCGGACGAGCGGTCAGCGGCCGACGGCTCGTTCGAGCTGGGCCTTGGTCATCTTCGACCGACCCTTCACGTTCTTCTGCTTCGCCTCGTTGTAGAGCTGGGCCTTCGTGCGCCCGCCTGAGCCCTTGTGTGACCGCAGCCCGCCGCGCCGGCCCGACGAGATGTCGTCGGCCGAGCGCTTCGACGATTCGCGGGCCTCGCCGGCGCGGGCGCGCTCCTTGTTGACGGTGCGGGCGGCGATCTCCTCGGCCGTGTCCGTGCTCTCGCCGCGCTGCTTCAACCCCTTCTTGATGTGCTCGTACTGCCGCTCCCGCTTGGCGCTCCATGCTTCCGGCATCATCGACCTCCGATCGTTCGAGGACGGTCCTCGTACCCGCTCAACTGCGTGTCCTGAACCCGCTCGGTCGGCGCGAGGGTGAACCGTAGGGTGGCCGTCGTGACCGACACGACCGCCTCGCGCCGGCTGTTGCAGACGGCCGAGGGGGCGCACTCGGCGGCGTTCACCCCCGCTGACTGGGGGCTCGTGGCGACGGCGGTGCTCATCTGGGGCTCGTCGTTCCTCCTCATCGCCGAGGGGCTGGAGTCGCTGTCGCCGGGCATGGTGACGTGGCTGCGCATCGCCTTCGGCTGGCTGGCGCTCGGCACGCTCCCGGCGGCCCGGCGCACGCGCATCGCGGCTGAGGACCGCACGCGACTGCTGCTCGTCGGCGTGGTGTGGCTGGCCGTCCCGATGACGATCTTCCCGGTCGCCGAGCAGTGGGTGTCGTCCTCGGTCACGGGGATGCTCAACGGCGCGCTGCCGCTGTTCTCGGCCGGGATCGCGGCGATCCTGTTGCAGCGCCTCCCCGGGGTGCGCCAGCGGTGGGGCATCGCCATCGGCTTCATGGGCATCGTCGCCATCGCCCTGCCGACGATCGAAGGCGGCTCGCGCACGGCGCTCGGCGTGTCGCTCGTGATCGTGGCGATGATGTCGTATGGCGTGGCGGGCAACCTCGTCGTGCCGTTGCAGCAGCGCTACGGATCGCTGGCCGTGATCTGGCGGGCCCAGAGCGTCGCCCTGGTGCTGACCGCGCCGTACGCCGTGACCGGCCTCGGCGACTCGCGCTTCGAGTGGCAGCCGGTCGGCGCTGTCGTCGTGCTCGGCGCCTTCGGCACCGGCTTCGCCTTCGTCGCCGCCGGCGACCTGATGGGTCGCGTCGGCGCCACTCGCGGATCGATCATCGCCTACCTCATCCCCGTCGTGGCCCTCGTGCTCGGCGTCCTCTTGCGTGACGAGCACGTTGCCGCCCTGGCCATCGCCGGGCTCGGTCTCGTCCTCGCCGGCGCCTGGCTGACCAGCCGCGCCGGTCGCTGACGGCCTGACCTCAGGCGGGCGACGCCACGGCCGTTCGCGCCGGCGCGTACGTGCCGTCCATGTCGAACCGCGGGAGGAAGAACTGCGCCAGCGGGCCGATGCCGAAGGCGAACGTCGCCGTGCCGATCCCGACCGACCCACCGAGGAGCACGCCGGCGACGAGCACGGCCACCTCGATGGCCGTCCGGGCCACGTGGATGCGCAGACCGCGGCGGGCGAGTCCTGTCATCAGGCCGTCGCGGGGCCCGGGACCGAGCCCGCTGCCGATGTACAGCCCGGTGCCGACGCCGAAGGCGAGCACGCCGGCGAGCATCACGATCGTGCCGACGACGGGGTGTTCCACGTCCGGCACCAGCGGGTCCGTGACATCGACGACGACGCCGATCAGGATGGCGTTGAGGAACGTCCCGACGCCCGGGCGCACGTGCAGTGGGATCCACAGCGCGAGCAGGGCGGCGCCGACGAGCACGATGACCGTGCCGATCGGGATGCCCGTGTGCTCGCTGATCCCCTGGTGCAGCACGTCCCACGGGGCCAGGCCGACATCGCCGTCGATGATCAGAGCGATCCCCGTGCCGCACATCACCAGCCCGATGACGCAGCGCACCAACCGCTGGGCAAGGCGGTCGGTCGGCACGCCAGCGAGGGTACCGACCGCCCGTGAGGGCGTCTTCGTGGGTTGCCCGTCAGCCCGGTGGCACCGCTACCCGGATGGCCCGCCGGTGCTTGGCGATCGTGAACGATCGCGGACCGTCGAACGTCTCGCCGTCGACGGCCATTCGCAGCGGGCCGTCGAGCGACGTCACGCGCACCTCGGTCGCCTGGCGTTCGGCGTAGTGCCGGCTGTGCAGCAGTCGCCCGGCGAACACGTCGAGCACGAAGCGCACCCGCGAATGACGGGCCCCGCCGAGCACGAGGCGGACGTCGAGGTTGCCGTCGTCGAGCCGCTCCCGCCACGACGGTCCGAACCCTTCCGGCGCGTACCGGCCGTTGCCGACCCATCCGAGCCAGACCTTGGTCGGCGTGCCGTCGATCTCGAGGTGCAACGGCTGCAGGCCGGGCAGCTCGCGGACGAGCGCCACGAGCAGGGCCAGCCACTTGCCGAGCCGGGGTTCCATCCGCTCCCTGGCGTCGACCACGTCGGTGTAGCCGCCGAAGCTCAGCGTGTTGACGAACGTCCGCTCGCCATCGCCGTCGCCGTCGTCGGGGCGCACGACGCCGAGGTCCATCGCCGTGACGGTGCCGGCCCGCACCGCCGCCACGGCATCGTCGACGTCGTCGAGGCCGAGATCGCGGGCCAGGTGGTTGAGCGTGCCGGTCGGCACGGCGACGAGCACGAGATCGCGCTCGGCGGCCAGGGGGGCCACGGCCGAGAGCGTGCCGTCGCCCCCGGCGGCGCCGATGGCCACGAGATCACCGTCGGACGCCGCCGCCAGCACGGCCGTGAGATCGTCGTCGGGCCCGAGCTCGACGATCTCAGCCGCGGGGAGGCCCGTGCGCAACTCGTCGGTCGGGTTGCTCGTCCAGGCCGGTCCCGACGTCGGGTTGACGGCGATGCGCACGCCCCGACCATCGGGCGACGGACGGGCGGCCGGCTCGGGGATGCGGTGCGGACGCGGCGTCGGGGCGTGGTCCGGTCGGGCCGGGAGCACCGTGCTCCGGAACCGCCACACCAACGCACCCAGCGCACCGGCCGCGGCGAGGGCGGCGGGCAGGGCACGGCGACGCATCGGGCGGAACCTACCGGGCCAATCTGGGTGCGTTCCGTCTCACGGCCCCATCTGGGCGCGCCAGGATCTCGAAATCGAGACTCAACGCACCCGGATCGGATGCACCTCGTCATAGCGGTTCCGCTATGCTCGGGCCAATGACCTTGCGTGCCGGACCCCTGCGCCGCCTGGACACGGGCGCGCTCATCGCCGCGGCGCGAACCGCGGCCGGGATGACCCAGTCGGCGCTCGCCGCGGCCGCTGGCACCACGCAGTCGGCCGTCTCCCGCTGGGAGTCGACGGCTGACGTACCCCGCATCGATCGCCTGGCCGGGCTGCTGACGGCGTGCGGGGTGGAGGCCGATCTCGTCTTCCGCCGTCACGACGACGTCGACAGGGCCCAGATCCGCGCCCACCTCGCGCTGTCGCCACGCCAGCGGCTGGAGGCGCTGCGCAACACGGCCGCCCTCCGTCACCGAGCCCGTGCCGCCCGGACCCGCGCCGTTCGATCCTGAGCGGTTGCTCGCCACCCTCGCGCGGCACGAGGTCGCCCATGTCCTCATCGGTGGGCTCGCCGCCGCCTTGCACGGGTCCCCGGCGACCACCAACGACGCCGACATCTGTCCCGAACGATCGCCCGAGAACCTCCACCGGTTGGCGGGTGCCCTCGGGGAACTGGACGCCCGCATCCGGACGGAGGCGGCCGTCAGCGGCCTCGCCTTCGACCGTTCCGCGGAGTTCCTCGCCACGGTCGCCCTGCTCAACCTCACCACGGCTGCCGGCGATCTGGACCTCGCGTTCGAGCCGGCCGGCGTCGGCGGCTACGAGGAGCTCGCCGACCGGGCGGTCGCCGTCGATCTGGGCGACTTCGTCGCGCTCGTGGCCGCCCTCGACGACGTGATCCACTCCAAGGAGGTCGCCGACCGACCGCGGGACCGGGCCGCGCTCCCGCTCCTCTGGGCGCTCCGTGACGAGATCGGCTGAGCGTACGGCGGCGCGGACGGGGGCAGGATGGCCGGATGACCACCGCACCACTCACCGACGCCGCCGCCGGGACGTTCACGATCGGCGGCGACCTGACCGTCCGCCGCCTCGGCTTCGGGGCGATGCGCATCACCGGCAACGGGGTGTGGGGCGACCCGCCCGACCTGGACGTCGCCACGCGGGTGCTACGGCGTGCCGACGAGCTCGGCGTCAACCTCATCGACACCGCCGACAGCTACGGACCCGAGGTTTCCGAGGGGCTGATCGCCGAGGCGTTGCACCCGTACCCGGACGACCTGGTCATCGCGACGAAGGGCGGCTTCGTGCGGCCGGGGCCGAACGAATGGCGCCCGGACTGCCGGCCCGCCGAGCTGAAGCAGGCCTGCGAGGGGAGCCTCGAGCGTCTGCGGCTCGAGCGCATCGACATCTACCAGCTGCACACCGTGGACAAGAGCGTGCCCTACGAGGACTCCGTCGGCGCGCTGGTCGAGCTGCAGCGCGAGGGCAAGATCCGTCACATCGGCGTCAGCAACGTCGACGCCCGCCAGCTCGCTCGTGCCCAAGCCGTCGCCGCGGTGGTGACGGTGCAGAACATGTACAACCTCTCGTCGCGCCGCAACGAGGACGTGCTCGACGCGTGCGCCCGTGACGGGCTCGGCTTCATCCCCTGGTACCCGCTGGCCACCGGTGACCTGGCCCGACCGGGAAGCGTGGTCGCCGAGATCGCCGAGGCCCACGATGTCCCGCCAGCCCACGTCGCCCTGGCCTGGCTGCTGCAGCGGGCGCCGGTCGTGCTCCCCATCCCCGGAACCGGCTCCGTCGCCCACCTCGACGAGAACGTCGGCGCCGCCGGCCTGCGGCTCAGCGACGACGAACTGGTGTCACTGTTGGCCGCCGGCCGCTGAGAACAAGAGAGATCCGTCATGGACCGTCAGGTGAGCGTCCGCTACATCGTCGACGACGTCGACGCCGCCGTCGCCTCCTACCGCGATCGGCTCGGCTTCGCGGTCGAGATGCACCCGGCGCCGGGGTTCGCCGCCCTGTCCAAGGACGGGCTGCGGCTGCTGTTGAACGCCCCGGGCGCTGGTGGTGCCGGCACGGCTGGCGGCGCGCCCCGGCCGGGCGGCTGGAACCGGTTCCAGCTGTCGTTCGAGGACCTCGACGCCGTCGTCGGGAAGCTCGAGGAGGCCGGCGCGACGTTTCGTGGCGGTGTCGTCGACGGACGGGGCGGCCGCCAGATCCTCGTCGAAGATCCGGCCGGCAACGTCGTCGAGCTGTTCCAACCCGATCGGTGATGGGGGCTCCGTGACCGCCACGCTGCGGCGGCGACTCGGCCTCGCCGATGCGGTGGTCGTCGGGATAGGGTCGATGATCGGTGCCGGCGTCTTCGCCGTGTGGGCGCCGGCCGCCGCCGCGGCTGGGACGGGGCTGCTCGTCGGGTTGGCCATCGCCGGGGCGGTGGCGTGGTGCAACGCCACGTCGTCGGCGCAGTTGGCGGCCGTGCACCCCGAGTCAGGCGGCACGTACGTCTACGGGCGCCGGGAACTCGGCGCGGCGTGGGGCTTCCTGGCCGGGTGGGGGTTCGTGATCGGGAAGACGGCCTCGTGCGCGGCGATGGCGTTGACCATCGGTGCGTACGCCTGGCCGGGTGCCGAGCGGCTCGCCGCCGCCGCCGCCGTGGCCGCCATCGTCGCCGTCAACATCGGCGGGTTGACGCGCACCGCCGTCGTCACGCGGGTCCTGCTGGTCTTCGCCGTCACCGCGCTGGCGGTCGTCGTCGTCGTCGGGTGGTCGAGCGAGGACGCCGATATCGGTCGGCTGACGCCGCTCGCCGGATCGTGGCTCGACCACCTGCGGGCCGCCGGGTTCCTGTTCTTCGCCTTCGCGGGTTACGCGCGGATCGCCACGCTCGGCGAGGAGGTGCGCGACCCGGTGCGCACGATCCCAAGGGCCATCCGCGGCGCGCTGGCGGTCGTGCTCGTCGTCTACATCGTCGTCGCCGTGACCGCGCTCAGTGCCGTGCCGGCCGCCGAGCTGGCGGCGAGCGACGCCCCGTTGCGCGTCGTCGTCGAGTCCGGCCGCTGGTCCGGCCTCGGCTCCGTCACGCGCGTCGGCGCGGGCATCGCCGCGCTCGGCGCGTTGCTCAACATGATCCCCGGCGTGTCGCGCACCGTGCTGGCCATGGCCCGCCGGCGCGACCTGCCGGGCTGGCTGGCCGGCGTCGACACCCGCCGCCACTTGCCGCTCCGGGCCGAATTGATCGTCGCCGCCGTGGTGGCCGCCGTCGTCCTGGTCGCCGATCTCCGCGACGCCATCGGCTTCTCCGGCGTCGCCGTGCTCGTGTACTACGCGATCACCAACGCGTCCGCACTCAGGCTGCCCGACGAGCACCGGCGGGCGCCGCGGATCGTGGCCGGCACCGGCCTCCTCGGGTGCCTCGTGCTGGCCCTCGCCCTGCCGGTCAGCGCCGTGGTCGCCGGGGCGGCGATGCTCGCCGGCGGGCTGATCGGGCGCGCCGTCCTCAGTCGGTCGCGGTGGGGAACGACACCGTCACCGTGAGCTCGTCGCTGCCGCGCACGAGACCGATCTCGATGTCGCTGCCGGCCGTGGTCGCCGCCAAAACCGCGAACAGGTCGTCGGCGCGCACGAGGTCGCGATCGCCGGCGCGCACGAGGAGGTCACCGTCCTGGATCCCGGCTGCCGCGGCCGGCGACCC
>JACCUL010000416.1 GCA_013811855.1 Acidimicrobiia bacterium | reverse complement strand
AGGCCGGCGGGCACACCGGCACCGTGGCCACCATCGCCCTCGTCCCCCAGGTCGTCGACGCCGTGGGCGAGCAGGTCCCCGTCGTCGCCGCCGGCGGGCTGTACGACGGGCGCGGCCTCGCCGCCGCGCTGGCGCTCGGCGCCGATGGGGTGTGGATCGGCACCCGCTTCATCGCCACGCCCGAGGCCCGCGCCGTCGACGGCTACAAGGACACGCTGCTCGCCACGGCCGAGGACGGCACCGTCGTCAGCAAGGCGTACACGGGCAAGACGTGCCGTGTGATTCGCAACGACTGGACCCAGCACTTCGAGCAGCACCCCGACGAGCTGCGGCCGTTCCCCGATCAGTTCGCCGTCTCGTCGGGCGCCGGCGCCAACCACCTCGGCGCCCCGGACGGCACGGCCGTCGACCTGGAGCGGGAGTTCTTCCCGTGCGGCCAGGGTGTCGGCGCCATCGACGAGCTCGTCCCCGCCGGCGAGCTCGTCACCCGCATGGTCGCCGAAGCCGAACGGGCGCTCGACCGCGCCCTGGCCACCCGCTGACCTCGCGCCTCGCGTCTGGCACGCTGGGCACCGTGACGACGACCACCAACACGCTCGCCGAGCGCATCGACCGAGTGTGGGACGACGAGGTCATGCCCACGCTGTGCGACTACATCGGCATCCCCAATCTGTCGATCAGCTTCGACCCCGACTGGGAGGCCAACGGCCACATGGAGGCCGCCGTCGCGATGATCCGCGACTGGTGCACGGCCCGCCCGATCGCCCGGCTGACGGTCGACGTGCAGCGGTTGCCTGGCCGGACGCCGCTCGTGATCTGCGAAGTGCCGGCGTCGACAGCCGATCTCGCCGACCGCACGGTCCTGCTCTACGGCCACCTCGACAAGCAGCCCGAGATGGTCGGCTGGCGCGCCGGCCTCGACCCGTGGAAGGCCGTCGTCGAAGGCGACCGCCTCTACGGCCGCGGTGGCGCCGACGACGGGTACGCGGCGTTCGCCGCGCTGCTGGCCATCGAGGGCGCCCAGTCGGCCGGGCTGCCCCACGGCCGCTGCATCGTGCTGATCGAGGCCAGCGAGGAGAGCGGCAGCCCCGACCTGCCGGCCCACCTCGACGCCTTGGCCGACCGGCTCGGCCGGCCCGAGCTCGTGCTCTGCCTCGACTCCGGCTGCATGGACACCGAGCGGCTGTGGGTCACGACGTCACTGCGGGGCATGGCCGGCGGCACCGTGCGCGTCGAGGTGCTCACCGAGGGCGTGCACTCGGGCGCGGCCAGCGGCGTCGCGCCCTCGAGCTTTCGCCTGCTGCGCCAGATCCTCGACCGCCTCGAGGACAGTACGACCGGGGAGATCCTGCTCCCCGAGTTGCACGTCGACATCCCCGACGACCGTCGCCGCGAAGCCGAGCGGACGGCGCGCCAGCTCACCCGGACCGTCGCCGACGACCTGCCGTTCGCCGGCACGACGCGCCCGATGGTCGACGACCCGACGGCCCAGCTCCTCGCCCGCACGTGGTCGCCCACGCTCAGCTACACGGGGATGGACGGCCTGCCGCCGACGGGCCGGGCCGGCAACGTGCTGCGCCCGTCGACGTCGCTGACGCTCAGCTTCCGCCTGCCCCCGACGTGCGACCACGAGGCCGCGGCCGGCGCCATCGAAGCCGCCGTGCTCGCCGATCCGCCGAACGGGGCGATGGTCACGTTCGAGGCCCGGTCGGCAACGGGGTGGAACGCACCGTCGTTCGCACCGTGGCTCGTCACCGCGCTCGACGACGCTTCGACGGCGTCGTTCGGCGAGCCGGCCAGCACGTTCGGCGAGGGCGGCACGATCCCGTTCATGGGCATGCTCGCAGCGATGTACCCGGACGCCCAGTTCGTCATCACGGGCGCGCTCGTGCCCGGGAGCAACGCCCACGGCCCCAACGAGTTCCTCCACCTCCCGACGGCCCGCCGGGTGACCGAGTGCCTGGCCCGCCTGCTCGGCGCGCACGCCTCCGCACCCACGCCGGGCTGATCG
>JACCUL010000562.1 GCA_013811855.1 Acidimicrobiia bacterium | reverse complement strand
ACGTGGCGGCGCGGCGGGCGACGGACGGTCCACCGCCACGGATCGCCCGGCGTCGGCGCCAGCGCCAGCGTCACCGGGTCGAGCTCGCCCGCCCGGCCGATCCGGATCCGGCTCGCCCCGATCGTGATCGCGCCGCCGTCCCGGACCACGTGCGCCACGCCGGCGGCCACAACGTCGCCGTCGACCCGGCAGGGCACCCGTCCGGTGAGCTGCGTGAAGTGCACTGCGCCGTCGACGGTGACGTCCAGGACACCGTGGTGCGGCTCAACGGCCGGGTCGTCGATCCGGACGGCCACCGGCGCCGCCCGGCCGATCACGTGGCGGCCGGCGCCGAGCCGCACCGGACCGGTCGCGCCCGGACCGGCCTCACAGACGACGATCACGAGCGGCCGGCCGGCGGTCGAGGACGGCGCGATGTCGCCGAGTGCCGCGCCCACCCGACTCCCACGGCGGAAGCCGACGGCCACGAGAGCCGTCGCCCGGGGCACGGCTCGACCGTCGATCACCACCGTCGCCTCTGGATCGACACCGAGTGCGGCGGCCAGCTCGCCGACGGTGTCGTCGGGGGACCGGGCGGCGACGACCACCGGGATCCCGCCGGGACCTTCGACTTCGACCGGGGGGAGCGCGACACCTCTCATGCCCGGCCTGGGTGTCGCGAAGGCCCTGCGTGCGGAACGCGGACTCGCCGATGAGGTGGTCGCGGAGGACGGCGGTGAGACCTCCGGTGAGGCCGACGGCGCACGATCGCCGGCATGCTCAGCCTGCCGACCATCGCCCCGCCCGTCCCCGTGGATCCGTGCCCGACGGACCAGCTGACCGCCGTCCTCGACCGCGAGTGGGCGGTGCTGCGGTACAGGGCGGCGGCGGTGGCCCAGGCGAATGCCTGGTCGGTCACGGACCGCCCATTCGGCGATCTCGACCAACTGCTGCGCATCGCCGGCCACTGGGTGTCACGGACGACCGAGACGAACGAGGTGATCGGCCGGCTCGTCGTCGTCGCCCGCACCGACCAGCTGGCGTCCCGGGTCGTGCTGCAGCGCATCCTGCCCGGGCTGATGGCGATCGTCCGCCGGCGGCGCCGGTTCTGCCAGGACGACGCCTTCGAGGACCTCCTCGGCCTGTCCTGGCTGGCCATCCGCAGCTACGACGTCGAGAGCCGGCCCGAGCGAGTCGTCTGCAACCTCGTGCGCGACGCCGCCTACCGGGCGTTCACCGCTCCGGGTCGGCTGCGCTCGGCGACGGAGCTGGCGACGGACCCGGGAGCGCTCGACGACATCCCGGCGTCGACGGAGCTCACGGCCCTCGACGAGTTGGCCGAGCTGCTCGTCGAGGCCCAGCACGCCGGCGTCCCCGCCGACGATCTCGAGCTCGTGCGGCACCTCGTGCGGTCCGGCTCACCCGACGTCGTGGCCCGGGAGCGCAACGTCACGACGCGCACCGTTCGCAACCATCGGCTCCGGGCGACGGAGCGCATCAGGGTCCGCTGCCTGCCCGCGGCGTGATCACGGCGGGAGCGTCCGCGGCGGGTACGCCGCCCGGCGCTTCTCGAGGAAGGCGGCGATGCCCTCCTGGGCGTCGGGCCCGGCGGCGGCGGCGGCCATCACCGCCGTCGCGTAGTGGTAGGCGGCATCCTGGCCCAGCTCCACCTGGGTGTAGAAGGCCCGCTTGCCGAGCGCCTTGCTCGTGGCCGAGCCCCGAGTGGCCCTGGTGAGCAGGTTCTCGACCGCCGCGTCGAGCTCGCCGTCGGGCACGACCCGGTTGATCAGCCCCCAGTCGGCGGCCGTGGCGGCGTCGATCGGATCTCCCGTGAAGGCCATCTCCAACGCCCGCTTGCGGCCGACGTTGCGGGCCACGGCGACCAGCGGGGTGTGGCAGAACAGGCCGCCCTTGCCGCCGGGGATGGCGAAGCTGGCGCTCTCGGCCGCAACGGCCAGGTCGCACGAGGCGACGAGCTGGCAGCCGGCGGCGGTGGCCAGCGCGTGCACCTTGGCGCACACGGGCTGGGGGATGGCCTGGAGCTGGCCCATCATCGTCTCGCAGACCTCGAACACGCGGAGGGCCTCGTCGAACGTGGCGCCGGCAATGTCGGCGAAGTTGTGGCCGGCCGAGAACACCGGGCCGTTCGCGGCGAGCACGACGCCGAGCGCGTCAGTGGCTCCGATCGCCACCAACGTCGCGGTCAGCTCCTCCATCACGTCGACGGCGAGCACGTTGCGCTTCTCCGGCCGGTCGAGCGTGATCGTGACGATGTCGCCGTCGCGCTTGACGATCAGGTGCTGCTGGGGCACGGCGTCCATGGACACCAGTGTCGCACGCCGCCCTCCGTACCATCCCGTCGATAGGGACGCCGATCTGCGGTTGGCCTGCCTCCGGCTGAAGTGTGAGTCCAGACGGCGGATTTCCGCTGTCTCAGCTCACACTTCCAGGGCGTCGCGGGTTCGGGGAGCCCGAGGGCGAAGCGCCTGGAGGCGCCGGCGGGCCGGCTGGCACCTCGGCACGAGGCGACCCAGCTCCGCCCCGCCAGATCTCACCTCGCGCTCGTCGTGCTCTTACGTCGGTCCGTCACCCTGGTCTCACCCCCGCACCAACCATTCCCGGTGCACGACGAAAGGACCACACCATGCGACGCAGCACCCGCGTGCTGATCGGAGGGTCGGCGGCCATCGGCGCCGGCATCCTCGCCGTCGGCCCACTCTCCGCCGCGGCCCACGGCATCGGCGACGACTGGGTCGGCGGCGTCCTTGACGGACTGGTGGAGGACGGCACGCTCACCCAGGAGCAGGCGACAGCCGTCGACGAGGCGTTCGATGCGGCCCGACCCGAGCACGGACCGGGCGACTTCGGCCACGGTCGGGCGCTGGTCGCCCTCGACGCCGCCGCCGATGCCATCGGCATCGACGAGACCGAGCTGTTGGAGCAGCTCCGCGACGGTTCGACCCTTGCCGAGATCGCGGAGGCCAACGGCGTCGAGCCCCAAGCCGTCATCGACGCACTCGTCGCCGCCGCCCAGACCCATCTCGACGAGGCCGTGGCCGACGGCCGGCTGACCGAGGACGAGGCGGCCGAGCGGGCGGCCGACCTGGAGGAGCGGATCACCGAGGGCGTCAACGAGGGCTTCGGGTTCGGTCACCATGGGCCCGGTGGCCCCGGCGGCCCGGGGCGCGGACCCGGCTGGTGGTCCGAGGATCGCGCGACCGACGAGTGGACCGACGACACCGACGAACCCGCGGACGACACCACGCCGACGACCGAGGACACGACGGCGCCGACCACGACGGGCTGATCCGTCGCGACCGCCGGGGCCGGCGCCTAGAGCCAACCCCGGCGGCGGAACGACGCGTAGAGACCGAGCGCCGTGGCGACGCTGACGCCGCTGGCCACGACCACCCCCCACGTCTCGCCGGAGCCCGGGTACGGCACGTTCATGCCGTAGTAGCCGGTCACCAGGGTGGGCACGGCGATGATCGCGGCCCAGCTGGTGACCTTCTTCATCCCGACGTTCTGGCGGTAGTCGCGCTGCATGATGTTGACGTCGACGATCTGGCGGACCAGCTCGCGCAGACCGGTCGCCTCGTCGCGCACCTGGCTCACCTCGCCGGCGATGTCGCGCAGGTACGGGTGCGCCGCCACCGGGAAGCGGTCGAGGTCCTGGTGCACCATCGTGTCGACGGCGTCGCCGAGCGGGCGCACGATGCGATCGAACGCGTTCAGCGCCTTGCGCATCTCGAACCAGCGCCGCTGGTCCTGTGGCGGGATGGGCACGTCGGCGAAGACTTGATCGGCGGCCCCGTCGTAGAACCGCTCGAAGGCGTCGAGCACGCCGAAGTAGCGGTCGAGCACGGCGTCGAGCAACCCGTACAGCACGAACCCGAGCGCCAGGTCGGGTGCCTTGTGGGTCAGGCCCGGGCGTCCGGCCACCCCGTCGACGAGCGCCCGGCACCCCGCATGCACGGTCACCAGCCAGCGGTCGCCGATGAACGCGGCGACCTCTTTCGTCCTGAGCTGCGCGGCCTCGACGTCGAGCTCGGCGTCGTGGCAGACGAAGAAGGCGTGCTCGTCGTAATGCACGTACTTGTCGCGCTGGTGCACGTCGAGGGCGTCCTCGACGGCGAGGTGGTGCAGCCCGAGCTCGTCGGCCAGCACCTCGAGCGTCGGCTCGTCGGCGTCCTCGACGTCGACCCACACCGCCGTCGCCTGCTCGTCGAGCAGCACCGATACGGCAGCGAGATCGTCGCTGACGGCGCCGGGCTCCGAGCGGCCCCCGAACGCCCGGATACTGATCGTGGCCACTGGGTGCGCCAGGCTAGAGGTACACGTCAGAACGAGCAGACGAAGCCGAGGCGGGGATCGGCGGTGCCGGCGACGAGCTGGCGCCAGGTCGAGAGGACACCATCGGCGCCGTTGATCCGTTCGAGCGTGATGGCGGCGGCGGGGCCGGATTCGAAGCCGTTCCGGGCCGCGGCGAGGCGTTCGGCGAAGCCGGGGCCACCCCAGTCGGCCAGGCGGCGGCGGACGTGATCGGGGGCGAAGAACATCTCGGGAGCCGGTCCGGGCCGCGAGTTCCCGGATCCGGAGGGTGGCGGCGCGTCGTGGTGAGTGAACCCGACCCGGACGCTGCGCCGCAGGCGGTCACCGAGGTGGCGGTGGACGGCTGCCGTGACGGTCGGGTTGCCGGCGATGTCGACGTACGTGGCCGGGCCGGCGCCGAGACCCTCCGGTAGCTCGTCGTAGGCGACCACGCGGTCGTACACGCCGGTGCGCCCGCAGAACTCGACGTGCCCGGCCGACGTGAGCCCGACCACCTCGCCCCGTCCGTGGGCCCGCAACAGGTGGGCCAGGCCGAGCGCGGTCTTGCTCGACGCGCAGGAGATCACGATCGGATCGCCGGTGTCGCCGTCGGCCGCGGAGCCGATCCAGTCGTCGAGCAGGAACGATGTCGTGAACAGCGGGCGCCAGAGGGCGGCGCGCGCCTCGCCGTCGGGATCGACGTCGTTGCGGTCGGCGGCCCGCTCGTAGCGGTTGTACACGTCCGGCAGATCGGCCCGGTGGGCGGTGCCGTCGACGAAACCTCCGGGACCGATGTCGACGGGCGCCAGCAAGAGGTGGCTCGACGTCGGCCAGAAGCCGTAGCAGCGCCCGCCGACCTCCACGCCCGGGCACGACGACGCGACGATCTCGGCGTGCCCCCAGACCGGCACGCGCCCGTACCGCTCGTCCGCCGCGGGGAAGAACCGCCAGTAGCCGAGCAGGTCACCGGTCACGGCGTATGTGACGTTGTTCGCCGTCAGCGCGAACGACTCGATGCGGGCCAGCGCGGTCCCGGCCGGCGGCTCGTCCGGCAACGGCCGGCCGGGCACGAGACGGGCAGTGGCCAGGTCGCGGCGAACGACCTCGACGTCCATCAGCGACCCAACTGGCTGTGCGTGTGGTGATCGGCCCACGACGCCACGCCCAGCACGACGTAGACGATCGCCAGCGCGATCGGCACCCACCGGTGCTCGTGCTCGGTGACGGGGGCCAGCATCGCCGCCACAACGGCGGCCCCGAAGAAGAACAGCGCTCTGCGGTCCATCAGAGGCCGAGGCCTCGGCGGCCACATCTGTCGGTGAACCTCATCAGTTGAACACCTCCACGACGAGAGACGTGACGGTGGCGATCAGCCACGCGCCAGGGATGGTCAGGATCCACGCCCACACGACCCGGCCAGCGACACCCCAGCGGACGGCCGACAGCCGCCGGCTGGCCCCGACGCCGACGATGGCTCCGGTGATCGTGTGCGTGGTCGACACCGGGATGCCGGCGTGCGAGGTGAAGAACAGCGTCGTCGCTGCCGCGGTCTCGGCGGCCACGCCGCCCACCGGTTGCAGGCGGGTGATGCGCGTTCCCATCGTCTTGACGATCCGCCAGCCGCCGGTCAGGGTGCCCAGCGCGATGGCGACATGTGCCGACAGTACGACCCACAGCGGCACGTCAGCGTCGGCCGGCAGGTGGCCGGCGGTGATCAGCACGGCAAGGATGACCCCCATCGTCTTCTGCGCGTCGTTGCCGCCGTGACCGAGGCTGAACGCCGCCGCCGACACGAGTTGCCCGGTGCGGAACATCCGATTGAGCCGGTCGACGTTGTGGTAGCGGTGCACGAGCCACATCAGCGTGACCGTGAGGACCATCCCGAGGGCGAGGCCGATCAGCGGCGACAGGATGATGAACACGCCGATCTTGCGCAGCCCCGACGAGACGAGGACCTCGAAGCCTCCGTTGGCGACGGCCGCTCCGGCGATGCCGCCGACCAGGGCGTGCGACGAGCTCGTCGGCAGCCCGAGAAAGAACGTGACCAGGTTCCAACCGATGGCGCCCACGAGGCCGGAGAAGACGACCCCGATGGACAGGACCTCGGGATCGACCACGCCCGTGGCGATCGTGGCCGCAACCACCGTGCCGAAGACGAGGAAGGCCACGAAGTTGAAGAACGCCGCCCAAAGCACGGCGAGGCGGGGCGAGAGCACGTTCGTCGACACGACCGTGGCGATCGAGTTGGCGGCGTCGTGGAACCCGTTGACGAAGTCGAAGCCCAGGGCGATCGCGATGACCGTGACGACGGAGAGGTCGTCCATGTCGCTCAGGCGTGTTTGAGCACGATGGCTTCGACGACGTTGGAGACGTCCTCGAGCGTGTCCAGCGCGTTCTCCATCGCCTCGATCACGTCCTTCCAGTGGAGGACGGCCAAGGCCTTCAGCTCGCCGGAGTACAGCCGGGTCAGCGCCTGCCGGTAGAGGCCGTCGCCCGCCGTCTCCATCCGATCGATCGTGTCGAGGTGTTCCTGGATGCCCTTCTTGGACTCCAGCCGGGCGACGAGCGCGACGACCTCGTCGGCCATCTGCACGAGCAGGTCGCACTGCTCGCGCAGCTCCGGCACCTGCGCGATGTCACGGTTCCCGAGCCGCAGGCGATGGGCGACCTCCAACATGTCGTCGACGACGTCGTCGAGCTCCTCGGCCAGTGCATGGATGTCCTCGCGATCGAACGGCGTGACGAACGACGTGTGCAGACGGCGCAGGATGTCGCGGGTCAACTCGTCGCCGCGACGCTCACAGGCGATCACCGATTCGAGGCCGTCCTGCCCGCCGGCGAGGCTGTGCTGCAGCTCCCTCGCGCAGTCGGCGACGTTGGCGGCAGCATCGTTGAACAGCTCGAAGAACCGGTCGTCGGTGGGCAGCAGGCGGAACCGCAAGGTCCCGGAACCTAGCGTGGCGAGTGATGGACCTCGCCACGACCGGCCACGAGCAGATCACGTTCTGTCACGACCCGGTGACCGGCCTCCGGGCGGTGATCGCACTGTCCTCCACGGCGCTCGGACCCGGCCTGGGCGGCACCCGCTTCCACCCCTATCCGTCGCTCGACGCGGCCGTCGTCGACGTGCTCGACCTCAGCCTGGCGATGGCCTACAAGAACGCCCTCGCCGGGCTCGACCACGGCGGGGGCAAGGCGGTCATCGTCGGCGACCCAGGGCGCGACAAGTCGCCCGAGCTGCTCCGGGCGTACGGCCGCTTCGTGCAGGGACTCGGCGGGCGCTACATCACGGCGTGCGACGTCGGCACGTACGTCGAGGACATGGACGTGGTCGCCGAGACGTGCGACTTCGTCACCGGGCGCAGCGAGTCCGCCGGTGGCGCCGGCGACTCGAGCGTCCTCACGGCCTTCGGCGTGCACGAGGGCATGCTGGCCGCGGCCGAGCACCGCTGGGGCGCGGCTGACCTTTCCGGCTGCCGTGTCGGCGTCAGCGGGGTGGGCAAGGTCGGCCGCCACCTCGTCGACCACCTCATCGAGGACGGCGCGGCGGTGGTGGTCACCGACGTCTCGGCGGCGGCGATCGAGTGGGTGACCACGCGCCACCCGGAGGTCGAGGTCGTCGCCGATACGGACGCGCTCGTGCGCGGGCCCCTCGACGTCTACTCGCCGTGCGCGCTCGGCGGCATCCTCGACGACACGGTCGTCGACGTCCTGCGGGCGGCGATCGTCTGCGGCGCCGCCAACAACCAGGCCGCCCACGCCGGCATCGACGAGCGGCTGCGTGATCGGGGCATCGTCTACTGCCCCGACTACGTGGTCAACGCGGGCGGCGTGATCCAGGTGGCCGACGAACGACTGGGCTTCGACTTCGAGCGGGCGAAGGCCCGCACGGCCGGCATCCGCGCCACCACGCTCGACCTGCTGCGAGCGGCGGAGACAGGCGGCATCACCCCGACGACCGCCGCCGAACGCCTGGCCGAACAACGCATGGCCGCCGTGCCGCCGGACCGGCGAATCTGGACCGGACGGGCCTAGTCGTCTGTCGGCGAAATGGTGGGGGTGCAGATGGGCCGCCGAGGACGCGCCAGATCGGCAGTTCCGCGCAGGTGCGAGTGTGACTACAGCGCGAGCCGGACGATCGAACGTGTCCCTGCCACCCTCGTTCGGGAGAAGCCGCGCCGCTCGAACGCCTCCAACCGTCCCATGAAATCCGGTTTGAGATTCGGGTACGCCTCGATCGCGGTTGCCCCACGCTCTCGCGCCCACTCGATGGCGGCGTCCAGGAGTGTGCTGCCGACGCCGGATGTCTTCCACCGCGGGTCGACGTAGAGGCAGA
>JACCUL010000559.1 GCA_013811855.1 Acidimicrobiia bacterium | reverse complement strand
GCGCCCCGGCGTCGCCGTCGTCGTCGTCGAAGCCACCGAAGGCGCCGGCCGCGACCACCGTGCCAAGGAGCGCGAGGGCACCGACGGCGGGGGCCCACCGGGCCGCCGAGCTCGAGTTGGAAGGAGGTTTCACGTCACGCAGGGTCGAGCGACGTCGGTCGCCGAATCGGCCACGCTACCGCCGGACGTCCCATCGGGGGTCAGTCGGCTCGCGGCAGCGGCTGGACGTCGGCCAGCTCGCCGCGCAGCTCGACCATCTCGCGCACGATGGTGCGGATGACGCCGAGCGAGCTGAGCGTCGACTCCCCCAGCGTGCGGGGGAAGTAGTCGACGCCGAACTGGAGCACGGAGAAGCCCAGTCGCTGGGCTCTCACGATCAGCTCGGCGTCGATGAACGACCCCTCGCTGCGCAGCTCGATGTGCTCGAAGATGCGCCGGCGGCAGAGCTTGAAGGCGAAGTTGATGTCGCGCATCCGCACGTTGAACAGCCAGCGGATCAGCACGTTGTAGACAAACGTGTAGATCGCCCGCAGATAGCCCTCACCGGTGCGGTCGAAGCGGTAGGCACTGACGATGTCGGCGTCGTACTGGCGCAGCAGGTGCAGCGCCCGAGGCAGCTCCTCCATGTCGAAGGGCAGGTCGGCGTCGGAGTAGAGCACGATGTCGCCGGTGGCGGTGGCAAAGCCGGTCTTGATGGAGCCGCCGAGCTTGCGGTTGTGCTCGTGGTGGACGACGGCGACCCGGGGATCGGAGGCGGCGAGGGCGTCGGCGATCTCGGGCGTGCGGTCGGTCGAGGCGTCGTCGACGATGAGAAGTTGGTAGTCCTCGATGTCGCCGTCTTTGACCATGCGGTCGCAGACGACCCGGGCGGCGTCGACGGCGCGCTCGACGTAGGTGTCCTCGTTCCACATCGGGAAGAAGATCGAGAGCGTCTCGCCCGGGCGCTCGGCCGTCACGCCCGGGCAGGGTACCGGCGCGATCGCGCCGGCGGGAGCCGGCCCTACAGTTCCGACCGTGTCGACGTCGTCGCCTCCGCCCCGCGTCGGCGAGCTGACCACCGGGTGGCGGGTCGTCACCATCGTCGGCTGGATCCTCGTGCTCGGCGCCTACCTCGGCGTGCTCAAGGCCAGCAAGGAGCTCGGCCTGGCCACGTGGTGGCTCGGTCCGGGCGGCGGCCCCCAGCCGTTCTACGTCTCCCTGGTGCCGTTCCTCGCTCCGGCCGTCGTCGTGATGGCCGCGGCGTCCCGGGTGCGCGGCGTCCCGCTGCTCGGCCTTGCCGCGGCGGCGATCGCCGTGGTCGTCGCCATTTACGACATCGACAAGGTGCCCGACCTGGCCGACGTCGAACTCGTCATCGCCTCCGCCGGCGCCCTGCTCTCGATCGCCACCATCGCCGGCCGCTACCGCCCGGCGTAAGAACCCGTTCTGCTGTTTGGAACCGGCCGTTCTCGGCCGGTTGCAACGAGCAGTTCGCTACGTTCGCGGTCAGTGTCCAAGGTCCTGACGTCGCTCCCCGTCGGTGAGCGGGTCGGGATCGCCTTCTCGGGCGGACTCGACACGTCGGCCGCCGTCGCCTGGATGCGGGCCAACGGCGCCATCCCCTACGCCTACACCGCCGACCTCGGTCAGTACGACGAGCCGGACCTCGCCGGTGTGCCCGGAAGGGCCGAGCAGTACGGGGCCGAGGCGGCCCGCCTGGTCGACTGCCGGGCCGAGCTCGCCCGCGAAGGGCTGATGGCGCTGCAGTGCGGCGCGTTCCACATCACGACGGCCGGCAAGACGTACTTCAACACCACGCCGCTCGGCCGGGCGGTCACCGGCACCCTGCTCGTGCGGGCCATGCACGACGACGGCGTCGACATCTGGGGCGACGGCAGCACCTACAAGGGCAACGACATCGAGCGCTTCTACCGGTACGGCCTGCTCGTCAACCCGGCCCTGCGCGTCTACAAGCCCTGGCTCGACCAAGATTTCGTCGACGAGCTCGGTGGGCGGACCGAGATGAGCGAGTTCCTCGTGACCCACGGGCTGCCGTACCGCGACGCCGCCGAGAAGGCCTACTCGACGGACGCCAACCTGTGGGGCGCCACCCACGAGGCCAAGTCGCTCGAGGAGCTGTCGGCCGGGCTGGAGATCGTCGAGCCGATCATGAGCGTCGCCCACTGGCGGGCCGACGTCGACGTGGAGCCGGAGGACGTCACCGTGTCCTTCGCCGAGGGGTGGCCGGTCGCCATCGACGGCCGCGAGTACGACGACCAGGTCGAGCTGGCCCTGGCGGCGAACACCGTCGGCGGGCGCCACGGCCTGGGCACCAGCGACCAGATCGAGAACCGCATCATCGAGGCCAAGAGCCGGGGCATTTACGAAGGGCCCGGCCTGGCGCTCCTGCACATCGCCTACGAGCGCCTCGTCACGGCGATCCACAACGAGGCCACGATCGAGAACTACCGCACGATGGGCCGCCGCCTCGGCCGCCTGCTCTACGAGGGGCGGTGGTTCGACCCCCAGAGCATGATGCTGCGCGAGGCGTTGCTGCGCTGGGTCGGCTCGGCCGTGACCGGCGAGGTGACCCTGCGCCTGCGGCGGGGCGACGACTACTCGATCCTCGACACGACGGGCCCGGCGCTGACGTACGCGCCCGACCGGCTGTCGATGGAGCGGGTCGAGGACCAGGCCTTCGGACCGCTCGACCGCATCGGCCAGTTGACGATGCGCAACCTCGACATCGAAGACAGCCGCGCCAAGCTCGCCATCTACCGTCAGGCCGGCACCCTCGGCTCCGGCGGCAAGATCGAGCTCGACCCGAGGTGAGGGCTCGTCATCGTCAGGGTTGTGGTTGCCCGCGCGACCACAACCCTGACGATGACGTGGAGATGGCCTCGATAAGCAACGCCAGGCGGTGGGACTGGGCGACCATGGTCGTGGTGTCGGCCCACTCGTGATCGGCGTGGGCGCCGCCGCCGGTGACACCGAGGCCGTCCAGGGTGGGCACGCCCAGCGCGGCGGTGAAGTTGCCGTCGCTGCCGCCGCCCACGGCCACACCAACGGGCTCGGCCAGGCCGGCATCGGCGGCGACGCGACCGAGCACGCCGAACAGCTCGGCCGTGGCCGACTCCGGCATCGGCGGCCGGTTCAGCCCGCCGACCACGGCGAGGGTGGCCTGCGGATCGACGGGCCTCAGCGCCGCCATCGCCGCCTCGACCCGCTCCGCCTCGTCCATCCTGGTCACCCGCACGTCGACGCGCACGACGGCCACGGCGGGCACGACGTTGTCGGCGCTGCCTGCGACGGCGACCGTCGGCGTCACGGTGGTCCCGAGCGCCGGATCGGCCAGTGCGGCGATCGCCAGGACTTGGTGCGCCGCCTCGACCAGCGCGTTGACGCCCTTCTCCGGCTCCAGGCCGGCGTGCGCGGCCCGGCCGTGCACAGTCACCTCGAACCCACCCGTGCCCTTGCGGCCGGTCTTGACGGCTCCGCCGTCGGCCGCCGGTTCGAGCACCAGCGTGGCCCCGCAGGCCCGGGCCCGCTCCTCGATCAGCGATCGGGACGTGGCCGATCCGACCTCTTCGTCGGCGGTCACGAGCAGCTCGACGCCGGACCGGTCGTCCAGCGCGGCGACGGCGTGGACGGCCACCACGATCCCGCCCTTCATGTCGAACACACCGGGACCGGTCACCCGGTCGCCGTCGACGGTGAACGGGCGGCCGGCCAGCGTCCCGAGCGGGAACACCGTGTCGTGGTGACCGACCAGCAGCACACGCGGCGTCCCGCCGCCGCGCCAATGGACGTGAGGACCGGCCGGGCCGTCGACCAGCTCGGCAGGCGAGCCCAATCGTTCCTCGATGCAGCCGGCCACGGCCTCGGCCGAAGCCCGCACGACGTCGACGACCAGCGAAGGGGACTCCACCTCGACGAGGCGCCGCAGGTCGGCGAGCATCGCCTCCAGGGAGACGGCGGACGGTCCGACGGGCACCGGCCCACCGTACCGAGCGATGTCGCCCGGCCGGCCCGCCTCCGCCTCAGCCGAAGCGGACGCCGGCCACGCCAGCGAGGATCAGCCCGACGCCGGCGAGCTGGCTGACCGAGAGCTGTTCGCCGAACAGCCACCGGCCGAGCGCGACGGACACGACGGCCTCCAGGCCGAGTCCGACGGCATACGCCGTCGACAGCCCTTGCACGCGTACCGCCTGGGCCAGCAGCACGGCCCCGACGATGAACAACACGACGACCGCGACGCTGGGCCACAGGCGCGTGAACCCGTCAGCCGACTTCATGAACGCGCCCCCGACGGCGAACGCGATCGATGCCCCCAGGACGATCATCACGGTTGACCTGATCCCTCCAGGTCCCTCTGGATACGAGACGGCTGCCACGATGGCCCGATGCTCTCCCGATCGGGCCCTGCGCTCCTGCTCGCCTGCGCACTCGTCGTCGCCGCCTGCTCGGACGACGGCGCCGACGCGCCCGAGACGGAGCCGAGCGCCGCCAGCACGGCTCCCGACACGACGGCGGCCCCCACGACGACCGCCACGCCCACCAC
>JACCUL010000551.1 GCA_013811855.1 Acidimicrobiia bacterium | reverse complement strand
CATCCCCGACGCGCTCACCGCCGCCCAAGCCGGCTACCAGACCGTGGCGTTGCTGGGCACCTACGCCGCCGACCAGCGTGTCGCCGCGCTGCTCGCCGAGCATGCCACCGGCCACCGGCTCGCTGTGACCGCGGTGGTCGACGCCGACCCCGCCGGCCGGGCCGCTGGAACCCGTCTCGCCGGCCTGCTCGCTGACCGTCATGTCGAGCTGCGCATCGTCGAGCCGCCCGAGGGTTTCGACCTCAACGGCTGGGCGCAACGTGAACCGTCGTGGACGAACGCGATCGGGTCCGACATCGCCGCGGCGCGGCCGAAGACCCTCGTTCGTCACGAGCTGGTCACCGCCCTGCAGTTCCGAGTCGCCTACCGCGGTCGGCCGACATCGACCGACCGGCCCGCCCGCGTGATGATCGATGACAACGAGCGCGACATCGCCCGGCTCGAAGCCGAACTCGACCAACTCACCGGCCGTTGCGTCCCCCGTGCGGGCAGCGTTGCGCCCGGGCGTGGTCTGGCGATGGACCTGTGAACGATCCCTCCTGAGCGTGACAGCCATTCAGTACCGTGGAACGCAACAAGCGAGGAGGACATGACCGCGCATCGCTGCCGCAGGCATCGTGGGAACAGCTGGACCTATTCTCCAGCGTCGATGACGACCCCGCGCCCGCCGCTCGTGCCGACGATCAGCCCCGACGAGATCCACACCGCACTGGCGACCGATCGACCCGAGCTCGTCGAGGAGTGGATCGCGGACGCGACGCTGCCCGACCAGCTGAGCCGGATCGCGGCGAACGCCCAGTGGAACTGGGAACGCAACGAGCAGAACCCCTCGGCCTGGGCTTCGACGCTGCGGGCGACCGGGGAGCCGCGCCAGCACTCGATCAGCCAGGCGATCTGGATGGCGACCCGCGACGACCTGTACAACGAGAACACGTTCGACCGGGACCCGGACGCCGAACCCTTGAGCGAAACACAGCTGCGCTCGGGCTGGTTCTCGACCTAGCCGACCAGCAAGCCGACCCCACCGCAGCCGAACGCGAGGTCCTCGCCGGCTGGCACGGCTGGGGATCGTTCCCCGGTGTCTTCGACGAACGCCGCGACAAGACCGGCAGCGAACAGGCAGCGCTCGATCAGATCGAACGCGCCGAGCAACGCTGGCCCGGCTACCTCGCGACCGCCCGGCGCACCACGCTCAACGCGCACTACACCGACCCGGCGATCATCACCGCGGTCTGGCAGTTCCTGCGCGCGGTCGGCGCCGACGACCACCACGTCGGCTGGGAACCCGGCGCCGGCACCGGACTGTGGATGTCCGACCCCGCCGCCACCGTCATGCACGGCGTCGAGATCGACCCCGTGTCAGCGGCGATCGGCAACCACCTCATCCCGACCGGCAGCCGCATCGACATCGGCAACCTCACCGGCGTCACGCTCCCCCACCACGGTGCCGGCGTCGACGGTTATGACCTCGTTGTCGGCAATGTCCCGTTCGCGTCCTACGTCCCGCACGCCGCCGACAACCCCGACCGGCTCAGCTTGCACAACTACGCCCTGGTGAAAGCCGCCCGGATGACCCGGCCCGGCGGCTACCTCGCCGTGCTCACCTCGCGCTACACCCTCGACGCCACGACCTCGACGACCCGCGACCAGCTCGCCGCGCTCACCAACCTCGTCGCCGCCGTCCGGCTGCCCACCGACGCTCACGCCGAACGCGCCGGCACCGCCGTCGTCACCGACATCCTCATCTGCCACCGCCCCGCCGAGTTCGGCGAGTTGTCCGGCTGGCCACGCCCCGTCCCGGTCGACGTCGACGGGATCACCGTGAACGTCAACGAACACTTCACGGCACATCCGGACCGGGTCCTTGGCGAGCTCGCGGTCGGCGGGATACGCCACGAAGACGACCGGCGCGTCCTGCACCCCACCGCCCGCAGCGGCGGCTACCTCGACGCGCTCACCGCGACGCTCACCCGCATCGCCCCGGCAGCGCCCCGCCTCGACCCCGACGGGATGGCCCCGGCCGCCGCCGACCGGCGCATGGCGGTTGACTCGCCGTTGCCGCTCGGCTCGATCGTCACTTCTGGCGCCCGCTATCAGCGGCTCACTTCGACCGGCGCCGTCGAGCACAAGGTTCCGGCCACGCAGCGCGCCGAGCTGAACGCGCTGTGCCAGCTGCGCGACCTCGTACGCGCCGTGCTCGACGCCGACGCCACCGGTCACCCAGACGCCGACCAGCACCGTGGCGACTTGAACCGGGCCTATGGTCGTTACGTCACTCGGTGGGGGCCGCTCAACCGGTTCGACACCCGGCCGCCCACCCGGGACTCCGTCGCCGACGACGACTCGGACGGACCGGTCGGCGGCAAGCGGATCTACCCGCGGATGGGCGGCTTCCGCAACGACCCCGGCTGGTGGTCGGTCACCGCACTCGAACACTTCGACGACGACACCCAGACCGCCACCAAAGCCCCGCTGCTGTCCGGGCCTGTCGCCCGCACCGCGACCTACCCCGACCACGTCGACGACCCAGCCACCGCGGTGCGGGTCCTGCTCGCCCGCGACGGCGACATCACACCCGACGCAGCCGCCGCGCTCGCCGGCATCGACATCGCCGATACCGAAGACTGGCTTGGCGACGAAGTGTTCCGCGACCCCGCCCACGAGGGCGCGCTGGCACCCGCCGCGATCTATCTGACCGGCCTCGTGCGCGACAAGCTCTCCCAAGCCCGTACCGCAGCGGAACGCGACGAGCGCTACCGACGCAACATCGACGCGCTCGAAGCCGTGCAGCCGGCCTGGCTCACCGCTCACGACATCACGCCGCGCATCGGCGCGACGTGGATCCCCGCCGACGACCTCCGCCAGTTCCTCGTCGACGAGCTCGGCCTCCCGCACGCGACCGTGGTGCATGTCCCCGAACTCGCCAGCTGGACGCTCAGCGCCGGCGGGTACAGCGCCGACAACGAATACACCTACGCCGTCAACCCGCGCCGGACCGCCGTCGAGCTGGTCGAGGACCTCGCCAACCAGCGCGCGACCC
>JACCUL010000545.1 GCA_013811855.1 Acidimicrobiia bacterium | reverse complement strand
GGGTCCTCCTCGAACGGCGACACGACGACGATGGGGATCGGCTTCGGCCGGGGCAGCCGTTCGGCGGCCCGCACCAGCGCCCGGCCCAGCTCGGCCGCCGTCCAGCGGTCGGCCGGCTCCGGTCGCCCGGCCCGTTCCAGGACGGAGGCCAGGGGCCCGAGGTCGGCCGAGACCGGCATCAGCTTGCCGACGCGAGCGGTCAGGGTGGCGACGGTGGAGTTGGCGGCGAACGGCACCTGCCCGGTGACGGCCTCGACGAGGATCAGACCGAGCGAGTAGACGTCGCTCTTGCCGTCGATCGGCCGGGCCTGGGCCTGCTCCGGCGAGGCGTAGCGGGCGACATGGGTGGCGACGCGGGAGGGTTCCCGCCAATCGTGCTCGGCCAGCAGGTGGGCCAGGCCGAAGTCGACGATGCGCAGGCGTCGGTCGTCCCCGAAGACGAGCTTGCTCGGCGTCAGCTCGCTGTGGGTCAAGCCCTTGCGGTGGGCGAAGTCCAGGCCGCGACAGGCCTCCAGGCCGACGAGCAACGCCTGTGAGGGATCGAGGTCGCGACCGCGATCACGCAGGTCGCGGAGGCTGCCGCCCGACAGCTGCTCGACGACGACGTAGACGGTGCGGCGCTTGCCGACGACGTCCTCGCCGAAGTCGTGCACGGCGGCGATGTTCGGGTGCGACAGCGACGAGACGATCCGCATCTCGGCGCGGAACCGCTCGCGGAAGTCCGGTTGCTCGGCCAGCTCGGGCCGGATCAGCTTGACGGTGACGGGACGATCGACCTCGGTGTCGTGGGCGTCGGCGATCAGCGTGTTGGCGCCGGCCGAGACCATCCGCGTGACCCGGTAGCGCCCGCCGAGCACGCGCCCGGCGAGGCCTCGACGGCTGGATGGCGGCGAGTCGGATCGATCGGCACTCATGTCTGGAGACGCACGGACGGGCAACCACCGCGCCGCAGCACGCTACCGGCCGCCCACGCGCCGTTTGTGTCACCGCACGCCGCCGCCGGCGGGCACGTGCGGTGACACAAACCGTGTTGCCCGGCATGATGGGCGGCGTGCGGGCACGGAACCTTCCCGATCCCAAGCTGCTGCTCGCCAGCCTCGTGATCGCCGTCGGGTTGGTGATGATCGGCTTCGCGCTGGCCACCTCGATCAGCGGCGACGAGGCCGCCGATCTCCCGCCCGCCGTCGAGCGGGTCACGCCGAGCGTCGACGCCGTCCAGGTGCTCCAGCAGACCCAGGTCATCGTCGACCTCGCCGAGGGCTACGAAGGTCGGCTGGTCATCGACGACGTGGCCCTCGACACCATCCGCCTCGACGAGATCGGCGACGTCGACGTCCAGCCCGGCGAGCAGATCGACCTCCCTCCCGGCGCCGTCTTCGAGCCCGGCAACGACACCTTGACGTTCACGCCCGGCGAGAACGCCCCCGTCGACCGGTTCGCGCCCGGCGTGCACCGGGTCGAGGTGACGTACTGGCAGACGGTCGACGGTCCGAGCCGGGGCCGTACCTTCAGCTGGACGTTCGAAGCCATCTGATCGCAGACCGCGCTCAGGGCGACGGGAGCTGGCCCGTCTCGAGCAGCGTGTCGAAGGCCGGTTCGTCGAGGATCGGGACGCCGACCGATTCGGCCTTCTTGACCTTGCTGGCGCCGGGACCGTCGCCGGCCACGAGCGCGTACGTCCTGGCGCTGACGCCGCCGGGGCTGGTCCCGCCCCTGGCGACGATCTCGGCCATCGCCTCCTCGCGCGTGTAGCCGGCCAGCGTCCCGGTGACGACGACGGACCGGCCGGCGAGCACGTCGGAGGTGGGCTCCGGCTCGGGGAGGGCGACCCCGAAGTCGACGCTGGCTGCTCGCAACTTCTCGACGAACGCCCGGTTCGGTTCCTGCTCGAACCACATGGCGATCGACCGGGCGATGACCGGTCCGACGCCGGGCGTGGCCGCCAGCACGTCGGCCGGCGCGTCCTTCACGGCGTCGAGCGTGCCGAAGCTCGCCGCCAGCGCCTGCGCCGCCGCCGGACCGAGGTGCTTGATGCCGAGGGCGGTCAGCAGCCGGGGCAGGGGCCGTTGGCGCGAACCGTCGATGGCGGCCAGCAGCTTGTCGGCGCTGATGGCGGCGAACCCCTCCAGGCCGAGCACCTGCTCCTGCGTCAGCGCGTACAGGTCCGCGGGGTCGGCGACCAGCCCCGACGAAGTGAGCTGCACGACGGTCCGCTCGCCCAGCCCCTCGATGTCCATCGCCCCCCGCGACGCGAAGTAGCCGACGCGCTGGTCGCGCTGGTACGGGCAGGCCGGCTCGATGCACCTGGTGTCGGCTTCGCCCTCGAGGCGCACGAGCGTGCTGGCCAGCGGGCACGAACACGTCGTCGGAAACGTCCACGGCGCCGAGCCCTCCGGGCGCATCGACAGCACGGGCCCGACGACCTCGGGGATCACGTCGCCGGCCTTGCGGACGATCACGGTGTCGCCCGGCCGCACGTCCTTCAGCCGCACCTGATCCTCGTTGTGCAGCGTCGCCAGCCCGACCGTCGACCCGCCGACGAACACCGGCTCGAGCACGGCGAACGGCGTGGCCCGGCCGGTACGGCCGATCGACACCTGGATGTCGCGCAACGTCGTGGTGCGCTCCTCGGGCGGGAACTTGAACGCGATCGCCCAGCGCGGCGCCCGCGACGTCGATCCGAGGCGGGCCCGCTGCTCGACGTCGTCGAGCTTGACGACCACGCCGTCGATCTCGTAGTCGAGATCGTGACGATGCGCCTCCCAATGCCGGCAGTGCCCGGCGACGGCGTCGATCGAGTCGAACAGGGCGAGCTCCGGGTTGACGGGGAAGCCGAGCCCGCCGAGGAAGGCCAGCGCGGCGCTGTGCGACGGCAGTGGCGGGCCGCCGACGACGTCGCCGAGCTGGTAGGTCCAGAACGACAGGTCCCGCTGGGCGGTGATCGACGGGTCCTTCTGCCGCAGGCTCCCCGCCGCGGCGTTGCGCGGGTTGACGAAGAGCCGGGCGCCCTCGGCCGCGGCCCGCTCGTTCATCCGGTCGAAGCTGGCCACCGGCAGGTAGACCTCGCCGCGCACCTCGACGACGTCGGGGATCACCGGGCCGACGAGCCGGTCGGGCACGGCGTCGATGGTGGCCACGTTCGCCGTGACGTCCTCGCCGACGCGCCCGTCGCCGCGCGTCGCCGCCCGCACGTAGCGACCGCCCTCGTAGCGGATGCTCATCGCCACGCCGTCGATCTTCAGCTCGCACACGTAGCTGACGGTCTCGTCGGGCAGACCTCTCGCCAGGCGTTGGCCCCACGCCGCCAGCTCCTCCTGGGTCATGGCGTTGTCGAGGCTCATCATCGGCACGCTGTGCACGACGGGAGCGAAGAGCGCGCTGGGGGCGCCGCCGACGGCCTGGCTCGGCGACTCGACGGTGGCCAGCTCGGGGTGTTCGGATTCCAGCTGGCGCAGCTCGCGGACGAGCAGGTCGTAGTCGCCGTCGGCGATCTCCGGGTCGTCGAGCTCGTGGTAGCGCCGGTTGTGGTAGGCGACGAGCTCGCCCAGCGCGGCGATGCGCGCCGCGACGTCGTCGGCGACCTCGGCCCCCGATGTCGAATCGTTCACGCGGCGGAGACGGGGACGGCGTCGGCCTCGATGCGCCGGCCGATGTCGCGCGTGGCCCGGCAGACCTGGGTGGCGACGGCCGGCGTGTGCGTGCCGAGACCGCAACACGGCGTGACGATGCTGCGCGCCTGCAGCATCGCGGGATCCCCGCCCCGGCGGATGAGCTCGCCCCAGACCTCGCCCAGCCGGCGGACCGCCCGATCGGTCCCGGTGGCGATCGGCCCGTCCGTCGGCACGACGCCCCACGCGATGCGACCGCCGCCCTCGAGGAAGCGGACGAGGTAGCCGGCGACGCGCACCAGCCGTCGGTCGACGGGGACCGACAGCACGTCGGGCCCCGCGGCCAGCAGTGAGGCGATGTCGGCGGCGCCGCACGAGTGCAGCCCGACGGTGACATCAGGGGTGACGGCGGCCATCGCGCCCGAGACGAGGTCGATGGCCGGCTCCGGCGGCAACGGGAAGCCGGGGAGCATCAGGTCGCCGAGCCACGGCTCGTCGAGCACGACGAGCTGCGGCGACCGCGGCAGGCGGTCGGCGACGAGCTCGGCGATGGCCACCAGGTGGGCGGCCACGGCCCGTCCGGCGACGGCGAAGGCCACGTC
>JACCUL010000522.1 GCA_013811855.1 Acidimicrobiia bacterium | reverse complement strand
GGCTCGTCCTGCTCGGGGCGCTCGGCGCGCTCGGCTACCTGGCGTGGACGCTGTTCGGCACGCCGCGCCACGAGGTGCCCGACCTCGTCGGCCGCGACGAGGCCGCGGCACGTGCGGAGGCCGAGCGTTTCGACTGGGTCGTCGACGTGCAGCGCGAGCGCAGCGACGAGGAACCGGATGTCGGCCAGATCATCCGCACGTCGCCCGCCGCCGGCGACGACCTCGCCGAGGGCGAACCGTTCCTCGTGATCATCAGTGAGGGACCCGAGCTGCGGGTGCTACCGGAGGTCACCGGGCTCACGTTGGCCGAGGCGGAGACGGCGCTGGCCGAGCGCCAGCTCGCGGCCCTCCCGCCCCGCGAGATCAACGACGAGGAGGTGCCGCCCGGAGTCGTCGTGTCGTGGTCCGTGCCGTCCGACCAGGCGCTGGCCGCCGGCGCCGAGGTGCTCCCCGGCACGGAGATCCGACTCGTCCTGTCGATCGGCCCGGCGCCGAGGGCCGTGCCCGATCTCGTCGGGCTCACCGTCGCCGACGCCCGCAACGCCACCGGCGACCTGCAGTTGGAGCTCGTGGTCGAGCCAGGCGAGTTCAGCGACGAGGTGCCGAAGGGCCAGCTGATCAGCCAGCGCCCACGGCCCGGACGCGAGGTCGAGCGGGGCGCGGCGATCACGGTCGTCCCGTCGAAGGGCGTGGACGCGGTTCCTGTGCCGAGCCTCGAGGGCACCAACTTGCGCCAGGCCCGCCGCCGGCTGGAGGAGGCCGGGCTGCGGGTCGGCGCCGTGCTCGGCCAGACGACCGGCGACTTCGTGTCGGCGAGCGTCAACGGCGAGCGGGTGGAGTCCGGCGACCAGATCCGCCGAGGCACGCCGATCGATCTGATCTTCCTGTGAAAGGCTGCGCCGATGGGTGCACTGCAGGGGCGTGTCGCCATCATCACCGGCGGCGGCCGCGGCCTCGGCCGTGAGCACGCGCTGCTGTTCGCCGCCGAGGGTGCCCGGGTCGTCGTCAACGACCTGAGCGGCGACGTCGACGGGTCGGGCGCCGTCAGCCCGGCCGACGAGGTCGTCGCCGAGATCCGTTCTGCCGGCGGACACGCCGTCGCCAACGGCGACGACGTCGCGGATTGGGAGGGCGCCCAGCGACTCGTCAACGCGGCGATCGAAGAGTTCGGCGACCTCGACGTGCTCGTCAACAACGCCGGCATCCTGCGCGACCGCGTGCTCGTCAACATGAGCGAGGCCGAGTGGGACGACGTGATCCGCGTCCACCTCAAGGGTCACTTCGCCCCGAGCCGGTGGGCCGCCGCCTACTGGCGAGAGGAGGCCAAGGCCGGCAGGGCCAAGCCACGCAACCTCGTCCACACGTCGAGCACGTCAGGGCTCTTCGCCAACCCCGGCCAGAGCAACTACGGCGTCGCCAAGTCCGGCATCGCCACGTTCAGCCAGATCCTCGCCAAGGAGCTGTCGCGCTACGAGGTGCGCAGCAACTGCATCGCCCCGGCGGCGCGCACCCGGCTGACCCGGGCAACGCCCGGCCTGGACGAGATCATGGCCGTACGGGAGGGCCAGTTCGACGACTGGGATCCGGCCAACGTGTCGCCGCTGGTCGCCTACCTCAGCACGGCCGAGTGCCCGTTCACGGGGGAGATGTTCTTCGTCCAGGGAGGCGTCGTGAAGCGTGTCCGGTCCTGGGAGCTGGCCGACACCGTCGAGCAGCACGAGACATGGACCATCGACGGCCAAACCGGGGGAGTCGGCTCACTCGCGCACCCCCGTGCTTGAGTCGGGCGCATGACTGAGGACATCCGCCGGTTGGTGGATCTTGCGACAGGTCAGCACGGGGCGATGACGGCCGGCCAGATCGGCGACGGCGGCATTGATCCCGCTCAGCTTCGACGCCGAATCCAGAGCGGCATCCTCGACAAGGTGGGCTCGCGGACCTTCCGCAGCCCCTTCAACACCCCGTCGGAGCAGTCCGACCTGCACGCGCTGGTGCTGGACTGCGGTCGAGACACGTTCGTGTCCGGCCCGACCGCTGCCGCGCTGCACGGGTTCGACGGGTTCCGGCTGCGGACCCCGTTCCACGTCACCGTGGTGCGCGGCCGCAACGTGCAACGGGCCCACCACTTCATCCACACCACGACAACGCTGCCGGCGATCGACCGCGCAACGGTCGACGGGTTCCCGGTGATGAGCGCGGCGCGCACGCTCATCGACATCGCCCGGTTCGTCAGCCCGACCACGCTGACGGCCGCGCTCGACGCTGCCCTGCGCGACCGGCTGACCACCGAGGAGCTCCTCCACGCCCGCATCGTCGAGCTCCGCTCGAGCGGGCGGTATGGCATCCCCAAGCTGCTCGCCGTGATCGACGGGTGCGAAGCGAGCCGAGGTGGCCACAGCTGGCTCGAGTGTCGGTTCCTCGAGCTCTGCGAACGCGCCGGTCTGCCCCTGCCGCAGACCCAGCAGGTGCTCAGCCGCACCCGAGACCGCGTGGTCCGGGTCGACTGCCGATTCGCCGGGACCGCGGTCGTCGTCGAGGTGCTCGGCTACCGCTGGCACCGCACGCGGGAACAGATGGCGTGCGACGCCGAGCGGATGAACGCCCTCGTGCTCGATGGCCTGCGCCCGATGCAGTTCACCTACGACCAGGTCACCGCCGAGTCGCCGTGGGTCGTGGCGCAGCTGCGCCACGCCCTTTCGACGGCCGCCTGACCCCCCGGTTTGTGTCACCGCGCGTGGCCGACTCGGCCCACGTG
>JACCUL010000490.1 GCA_013811855.1 Acidimicrobiia bacterium | reverse complement strand
CCCCCGGCCAGCCGGGCGACGTGCAGCGTGGCGTCGCGCTGGTGGATGGTGATGGCCGCGTCGTCGGTGCGGCCGGACGCCACCGTCACGAGCCCGCCGGCGGCCAGGTGGTCGGCGATGTCGAGCTGCTCGTAGCCGGGCTCGATGCCCGACTCCGACGGCGGTACCCACATCTGCACGAAGTGCACGGACGTGTCAGGACTCGGGTTCGTCTCGGAGTGGCGGATACCGGTTCCCGCCGACATGCGCTGGGCGAGTCCGGGACGGATGACGTCGTCGGTGCCGGTGGAGTCGCGGTGCGCCAGCTCGCCCGCCAGGACCCACGTGACGATCTCCATGTCGCGGTGGCCGTGCGTGCCGAAGCCGGTGGCCGGGGCGACGACGTCGTCGTTCGACACGAGCAGGAGCCCGTGGCCGACGTTGTCGGGATCGTGGTGGGGCCCGAAGCTGAACGAGTGCCACGACTCCAGCCAGTCGGTCGCGGTGTGGAACCTCGTCCGGGCGCGACGCACATCGACGGTCATGCCGTCACGCGTGCGCGTCGAGGCCCGGGGCGCACAACCCTTCGAGCTCGCGGATCTGGATGCGCTCCCGGTTGTCGTAGGTGACCTCGTTGGCCGGGTCCGGCCGCAGGTTGAACACCCGGAACGACATGTCGGTCGTGTCGATCGTCAGGATGCGACCGATCAGCGGCTCGCCGAGGCCGAGGAGGACCTTGATCGTCTCCAGCGCCTGGATCGATCCGACGATGCCCGGGAGCACGCCGAGCACGCCGGCCTCGGCGCACGATGGCGCCAGCTCGGCCGGCGGCGGCTCGGGCACCATGTCGCGATACGTCGGGCCCTGCCGCGGGTGGAACACGCTGACCATGCCCTCGAAGCGGAAGATCGAGCCGTGCACGACGGGGATGCCGAGCTTGACGCTGGCGTCGTTCAGCAGGTAGCGCGACGGGAAGTTGTCGGCGCCGTCGACGATGACGTCGTAGCCCGTGATGATGTCGATGACGTTGTCGGCCGACAACCGGGTGTCGTAGGTGACGACGTCGACGTCGGGGTTCAGCGCGACGAGCGTCTTCTTGGCCGAGTCGACCTTGCGGTCACCGACGCGGTCGAGGTTGTGGAGGATCTGGCGCTGTAGGTTCGACGCATCGACCTCGTCCATGTCGACGATGCCGATGGTGCCGACGCCGGCCGCCGCCAGGTACAGCGCGGCGGGCGAGCCGAGCCCGCCGGCGCCGAGCAGCAGCACCTTGGAGCCGAGCAGCGTGGCCTGCCCCGCGGCGCCGACCTCGGGCAACAGCAGGTGCCGCATGTAGCGGTTGCGCTGGTCGGGCGTCAGCACCACGGGTTGGGCCCACGGCCGTCCCTCGTCCTTCCACGCGCCGAAGCCGCCGGCCATCGACACCACGTCGGTGTAGCCGAGCTCCTGCAGCGTGCGGGCGGCGAACGCCGAGCGGACCCCGCCGGCGCAGTAGACGACGACGGGGACCGACTTGTCGGTGAGCCGGCTCTCGACCTGCGCCTCGAGGTGGCCGCGGGGGATGTGCACGGCGCCGCCCAGCGCGCCCTGGTCCTACTCGTCGGGCTCGCGGACGTCGAGCACACCGGCGCCGGCGGCGATACGGGCCGCTGCCGCCGTGGTGTCGACCTCCGTGATCTCCGCCTTGGCGTCCGCCAGCAGCTCTCGGAACGTGGACATGCCGAAAAGCCTAGCGGTCAGGTCGGGATTCGAGCCGACCGGTGCGCGGCGGCGCCGGCGGCTCAGATCCCGAAGCCGTCAGCCGTCGTGGTGGTCGCCGTCGTGACGGTGATCGTTGCCGAGCTGGGCGCGGATCTCACCCGCCGGGAAGTCGGCGCTGTGGACGTTGACGTACGTGGCACCGGCGCGGATCGCCTTGACCAGCTCGCCGATCTCGCCGGCGTCGAGGCCCTGGGCCGCGCCGCCGGCGGTGACGTCGTCGGCCTCGATGACGCCGCGGATCCAGCCGCCGCCGGCCGGGCAGGCCTGCGTCCCTTCCGGCCCGTTGCCGAGGTTGCTGCACAGGAAGACGACGACAGGGCCGTTGTTGGTGGCGTTCTCGAAGTGGATGTGGGCCTGCATGAAGTCGGATCCCAGGTCCTCGACGTGCAGCCGGTAGTGGATCTCGGTGTGCGAACGGTTGACCCAGGCGCGGAACGTGCCCTCGCCTCGCGTCGACAGCGCCGGCACCTCTTCGTAGCCGCTCAGTCGCTCGCGGATGTCGCCGCCCCGACCGCCGGCGACGGCGACGGCGCCGACTCCCAGCACGGCGGCTACGGCGACGCCTGCAGCCACCTGACCGCTGCGCTTCCTCAGGAACGTTGCTCTCATGTCACTACCTCCATAGGGCCCGGGTGTGTCGTGGAGACGGCCGAGTGTAGAACATCGTCGATCACGCGGTTGCGGCCGCAACCAGCACCGGCACGAGCTCGCCGATGGGCCCGAGCAGAACGACGTCGGCCATGCGGTCGAGGTCCGTCGGTGCGCCGTTGACGATCACGACGCGGGCGCCGGCGGCACTGGCTCGCGGCACGCACCCGGCGGCGGGGTACACGCTCAGGGTCGAGCCGACGGCCAGCAGCACGTCGCACTCGGTGGCAGCCCGCAGCGCCCGGTCGATGACCTCGGGCACGAGCGCCTGCCCGAACGAGACGGTGTCGCTCTTGAGGATGCCGCCGCACCCGCGGCACGGCGGGTCCTCCTCGCCGGCACGGACCCGGTCGAGGGTCTCGGCCATCGGGCGGCGGTCCTGGCAGTCCCAGCAGCGGGTCCACCACATCGTCCCGTGGACCTCGACCACGAGCTCGTCGGCGACGCCCGAGCGCTGGTGGAGACCGTCGACGTTCTGCGTCACCAGCGCGTGGAGGACGCCACGCCGCTGCAGCTCGACGAGCGCCCGGTGCCCGGCGTTCGGCTCGGC
>JACCUL010000397.1 GCA_013811855.1 Acidimicrobiia bacterium | reverse complement strand
CCGAGCGCCGACGCCACGACGCCGGCGGCCGCGGTCCCGACCGCCGACGCTGCGCCGACCGCCGACGAGGCACCATCCGCGGCCGATGCCTCGAGCGACAATGAGGCGGTCGAGCCCGCCGGGCTCCCGTCGACGGCTGAGGGCCCCGACGTGGGTGGAGCGACTGAGGCGATCGAGGCGACCGAGGTGACGACCGACTCGAGCGAGAGCGCGAAGGGTCTCGACTGATGGCGTTCACCGCCAAGGACGTCCAGGGCCTCCGCCGGGCGACCGGCGCAGGGATGATGGACGCCAAGAAGGCGCTCGAGGCCACCGACGGGGACGTCGAGGCGGCCACGCAGTGGTTGCGGGAGCAGGGCCTGGCGGCCAGCGCCAAGCGCCGCGAACGGGAGAACGCCCAGGGCGTCGTGGCGCTCGTCGTCGTCGACCAGGTCGGTGCCATCGTCGAGCTGAAGTGCGAGACCGACTTCGTGGCCGCCAGCGAGCACTTCAAGCGGGAAGCGTCGGATCTGGCCCATCTCGTGGCGGCCAAGGGTCTTGATGCCGCGGCCGATCGGTCCGGCCGCGTCGACGATCTGAAGATCACGCTCAAGGAGAACGTCGAGCTCGGTCGGGTGGCGCGCCTGGAGGCGCAGGACGGTCAGGTGATCGACAGCTACCTGCACGTCCAGGGTGGTCGCGGCGTGAACGCCGTGCTCGTCGTGCTCGACGACGGCACCACCGAGCTCGCCCACGAGGTGGCCGTGCACGTGGCGTTCGCCCGCCCGAAGTACCTCTCGCGAGATCAGGTCCCGCAGGCCGAGATCGACGCCGAGCGGGCCACCCTGGAGACGATCACCCGGAACGAGGGCAAGCCCGAGCAGGCCATCGCCAAAATCGTCGACGGCCGGCTGGGCGGGTACTTCAAGACCGTCGTCCTGCTCGACCAGCCCTACGCCAAGGACGACAAGCAGACCATCGCCCAGCTCCTCGGCGGCGCCACCGTCGTCGACTTCGCCCAGGTCGAGATCGGCTAGCTGGTGGTCGCGCTCGCTCGACAACCGCTCATTCGGCACCCCCTCAGCCCACGTCACCGACCGGCGAGCGTGGATCGGTGCCCGTGACCCCGAACGGTCCGGCCCCCCGATGGCGACGGATCGTCTTCAAGCCGTCAGGTGAGGCGTTGGCCGGGCCGACCGGCAACGGGCTCGACAGCGCCACGCTCGACAACACGGCGCGCGACATCATCGAGCTGCGCCAGGGAATGGACGTCGACGTCGCCGTCGTCGTCGGCGGCGGCAACTTCTGGCGTGGCCGCACGGGTGAGCTCGCCGGCATGGACGCCACCCAGTCGGACCACATCGGCATGCTCGGTACGGTCATGAACGCACTGGCGCTGCAGGACTCCCTCGAGCGGCTCGGCCAGCCGACCCGGGTGCAGTCGGCCATCGAGATGCCCCGCATCGCCGAGGCGTACATCCGCCGCCGCGCCGTCCGCCACCTGGAGAAGGGCCGGGTCGTGATCTTCGCCGCCGGCACCGGCAACCCGTTCTTCACCACCGATACCGCCGCCGCGTTGCGGGCCGCCGAGATCGATGCCGAAGCGCTGCTCAAGGGCACCCACTCCGGCGTCGACGGCGTGTATGACGCCGATCCGCAAACCCATCCGGACGCCCGCAAGTACGACGAGATCGGCTACATGGAGGTCATGACGAAGGACCTCCGCGTCATGGACACCACCGCGATCGCCTTCTGCCGCGACAACAAGATCCCCATCGTCGTGTTCGACATGTCGACGCACGGCTCCCTCCGGGCCATCCTCCAGGGCGAGCACGTCGGTACGATCATTCACTGAGCCCGTGGGGGCCGCGCCACGCCGCCCCGTGCCCCATGCGCGCCTCGGTTCGGGGGTGCTGGGTACATTGGGGCGGTGATCGAAGAGACCCTGCTGGACGCCATCGACAAGATGGACAAGGCGGTCGGCCACGTGCAGTCCCAGTTCCAGACGGTGCGCACCGGTCGGGCGGCTCCCGCCCTCATCGAGAAGATCAACGTCGAGTACTACGGCGCTCCCGTCCCGCTGCAGCAGCTCGCCGGCATCCAGGTGCCCGAGGCCCGCCAGCTCGTCGTCAAGCCCCACGACCGGACCTCGCTCCCGGCCATCGAGCGGGCGATCGTCGCCGCCGACCTGGGCGTCAACCCCAGCAACGACGGCACCGTGATCCGCCTGTCGTTCCCCCCGCTGACCGAGGAGCGGCGCAAGGAGTTCGTCAAGGTCGTCAAGCACATGGCCGAGGACGGCCGCGTCGCCGTGCGCAACCTGCGCCGCGACGCCCGCAAGGTGCTCGAAGGCTCCGAGCGCGCCGGTGAGATGTCGGCCGACGATCTCGAGCGGGCGGAGAAGGAGCTGGAGAAGATCACCCACGATCACGTCGAGGCGATCGACGCGGCACTGGGCCGCAAGGAGACGGAGCTGCTCGAGGTCTGATCGCCTCGACGGACCCCGATCCTGCACGCTTGACCAAGGAGACGCGATGAGCGACGACATGTGGCGGCGCCGAGAGCGCAGCGCGGACGACACGAGCGAGTTCGGCGGACCGCTGTTCCCCGACGACCCCGCGGGCGCCGGTACCGACGCCCCCGGTCCGACGGACGACACCGGCGAGCGCCGCCTGCGCTTCGGCCCCAACGACTCGGGTGCGCTGCCGCCCTGGACCGATCCGCCGACGGGCGAGGTGCCGCGCCTGCCCCCCTCCGCAGCCGGTCCGGCCGATGACGACGACGATGTCGACGTCTGGTCGACGTTCGAGTCGCAGTCGCCGGTCTGGCGGGAGGACGTCTCGGCCGATGGTGCCGCCGCGGGCGGCGACCGCAGTGGCGGCGTCGACCGTGACGCCACCGGCGAGGTCAGGGCCGACGCGCTGTCCGAACCGATCGCCCGGCGCACGGGCGAGCACTCGGTGCCGACGGCGCGCCCGCAGCAGGGCCGGATCACGATCGGCACCGACCCATCGGG
>JACCUL010000476.1 GCA_013811855.1 Acidimicrobiia bacterium | reverse complement strand
ACGCTCCCGAGCGAGCGCGAAGCCGAGCGCCGCTCGGTTAACGGCAAATCGCGGCGGTCGGCAGCAACGGTCAGGCTGCGGGAAGCGTGAACGAGACGCGGACCCCGCCGCTCGGGCGGTTCTCGGCCCAGATCCGGCCGCCCTGCGCTTCGACGAGCCCGCGGGCGATCGCCAGGCCGAGCCCGGCGCCACCGGTCGCCCGCGTCCGGCTGACGTCGGCCCGGGCGAAGCGCTCGAAGGCCCGCGCCGAGAACCCGGCCGGGAAGCCCGGACCGTCGTCGAGGACACGAACGGTCGGCGCGCCGTCCTCGGCGACGGCGACCTCGATCGTCGAGCCGTCGGGCGCGTGTCTGATGGCGTTGTCGATCAGGTTGCGGATGATGCGGCCGATGGCGGTGGCGTTGCCGTCGACCGTCACCCGACCCGGGGCCCGCAGGCGCAGCGTGATCCGCCGCGTGGCGGCGGCCGGGGCGAGGGCCTCGACGGCCTCGTCGGCGAGTTCGGAGAGGTCGAGCGGTTCGCGGTGCAGCTCGAGGCGCCCGGACTCGATGCTCGACACGAGGAACAGGTCGTCGACGAGCGAGCCGAGGGCCTCCACGTCACGTGACATCGACCGCAGGTATCGCTCCGGATCCGGCGCCACCCCGTCGGCCATCGCCTCGATGGCGACGCGCAGCGCGGCGAGCGGGGTTCGCAGGTCGTGGCCGACGCTCGAGAGCATCAGCCGGCGTTCCTCCTCGAACCCGGCCCGCTCCCGCTCGAGCTGATCCAGTCGCTCGGTGAGCTCGTCCAGCGCTCGGGCCACGTGGCCCAGCTCGTCGGCCCGGCGGACACCGGTCCGGACGGTCCGGTCGCCGGACTCCAGCCGCCGCACGGTCGTCTCCAGCCGGCGGGCATCGCGCCCGAGGGGCACCGACGCGACGAGCGCCAGCAGGATGGCGAACACCGCGGTCGTCGCCAACACGCCGACGACGGTGCGCGCTTCGCCGCCGTCGAGCACCATCAGGCGGGCCAAGAGGACGGCGGCCGCGGCGCCGATCGCCAGTGACGTCAGCGCGATCGCCAGCACCAGGTGGCGCACCGAGCGGGTCCGCCGGGTGATCGCCCGCAGCGCCAGCCCGGCGGCCACCGCGACGGCGGCGAGCCCGACCGCCCCGACGGCGGCTTCGAACGGCTTGGCCGTGATGGCGTCGATCCACGACTCGGCGCCGAGCACGCTCGTCGCGATGGTCCCGGTCACGGTTCGAACCGGTAGCCGACGCCCCACGCGGTGATGATCCAGCGGGGGTGCTGGGGATCGCGGTCGAGCTTCTGGCGCAGCCGCCCGACGTGCACGGTCACCGTTGCCGGATCCTGGTACTCCGGGGCGGAGTCCCACAGCTGCTCGAGCAGCTGCCGACGCGAGAACACCCGTCGCGGTGATCGGGCCAGCAGGTGCAGCAGGTCGAACTCCTTGGGCGTCAGCTGGACCGCCGTCCCGTCGACCGTCACCTCCCGCGCCGCCGGGTCGATCGATAGCGAGCCGAACCGCATCGTCGCATCCGTGTCCTCGGTGTGGGCCGAGCGGCGCAGCAGGTTGCGCACGCGAACGGCGAGCTCGCGGGGCGAGAACGGCTTGACGACGTAGTCGTCGGCACCCAGCTCGAGTCCGAGCACGCGGTCGACCTCCTCGGTGCGCGCCGTGAGCAAGATCACAGGCACGTTCCCCGAGGCCCGGACGGCGCGCAGGATCGTCAGTCCGTCCGACCCGGGCAGCATCACGTCGAGCACGACCAGGTCGGGACGGTGGTGCTCCAACCACCGCAACGCGGCGTCGCCGTCACCGACTTCGTGGACGCGCAACCCGTCGCGCTCGAGGTAGCGGGCGACGACCTCGCGGACCATCGGCTCGTCGTCCACGACGAGGACGTCGACCGGAGCCGCGGCGGTCTGCATTGTCACCGAGCGTAGGACCGCCCGGTCGTGCGCCGCGAGGGACGACGACGCTTCTTTCGTCTTTGTTGTTGACTTCGCGCGGTGACCGACACACGACCCCGCGAACGTGGCCTCGTGACCACGCCGCAGCTGCTCGAACGCGTCGACATGGTCGATGTGCCCCACCCCCAGCCGGTCAGTCGACCCCGAGCCGCCGTGGCCGGCGCCATCGCCGCCGGTGTCGCGCTCGGTGTCGGCGAACTCGGCACCGCGCTCCTCGACTCGGGACCGTCGCTCGTGACCGCCGTCGGTTCGGAGTTCGTCGATCGGTTCGCGGCGTCCCTGAAGACCCTGGCGGTCTCTCTGTTCGGCACCAACGACAAGGTCGCGCTGGTGACGGGCATCGTCATCACGTCGGTGCTCTTCGGCGCCGTCATCGGGTTGGCGTCCCGCCGCCGCTGGCTCGTCGCACCCGTCGGCTTCGCGATGTTCGGCCTGGTGGGCGCGTGGGCGCTGGCGAGCGATCCCCAGGGGTCGACATCGCGGGCGATCCTGGCCGCGGCGGTGTCGGTCGCCGCCGGGATCGGCGCCTTCACGTTGCTGGCGCGACCGGTGCGACCGGCAGGACCGGCCGCGGCCGACG
>JACCUL010000473.1 GCA_013811855.1 Acidimicrobiia bacterium | reverse complement strand
CCACCGGTCTCGGCGGTGGGAAGCCGGACCCGGCGGCCGACGTGCTGAACAGCGCCCCAACCGTGGCCCAGTTGATCCCGGTCGCCGAACCGTCGTCGACCACGGTGCGGGTGCCGAACTCGACCTCCCGACCGTCGAGATGGAAGCGGTACAGCTTGCCGTCGGACCACGCCGCGTAGAGCCAGTCGCCGACGACGTCGATGGCCCGCGCCCCGCTCCAGTTGGCGTGCGACGACACGATCTCGTGCCCCCCGATGATGCCGCTGTCGTTCGAGTAGCCGCGCGACCACAGGCGGCTGTCGTTGCTGTGCGTGTAGTACAGCCAGCCGTTGGAGATGCCGGCGTTCGTCACCGCCCCAACGTTGTAGGGCTGGTTGTAGAGGGTCGGGTTGTTGGTGCCCAGGTACCCGACCGTGGTCGAGAGGTTGGTCGCCGTCCCGAAGCTGGCGCCGTCGTAGGGCCGGCGGAAGTACGCGGAGTTGGGGCCGAAGTAGACCAGCTGGCCGCGCTGCACGAACGCGTCGCGCACCGTCCTCCAGTCCTCACCGTCGATCGCCGGGCCACTGACGGTGCTCGAGGGCCCGAACGCGGCGCCGTCGTAGCGCAGGGCGCGCAGCGTGCCGTCGGTCATCCCGACGTGCCACGTGACCGGCAACGGTCGCGGCTCGGGCGGCAGGTTCCGGGTCCCTCCGGCGTACGGCAGGACGGCGAGGCGCTGACGGACGACGCCAGCGAACAGCACGGTGTCACTGCCGACGAACAGGTGGTCGTCGGTGGCCAGCATCGCCTCGACGCCCCGGCCGCGGTCACGACCGGGGTTCCACGACAGCGGCACGCCGCTGGTCGGATCGAGCGCCGCGATCCCCGGCCGGGAGACGCGACCGGGGGCCTTGCCGTCCCACGGATCGACGCTGTTCTCCCAGCGCTGGTGGCCGCCGACGTACACGGCCTCGCCGGTGATCTCGGCCGACCAGTGGGTGTCGCTGCCGGTCCACGTGACCCACGTCGGTTGGACGTCTGGTCCGGCGGCGCGAGGCGGGAGCTCCCAACGGCTGGCCGAGTCGCATAGCGTCCCGGCGTTCGCGCCGCCGGTCGTGGCGACGACGAACCACGAGCTGTCGGGGGCGATGTCGACGCCGCGGACGTACGTCGCCCGGAAGCCGCTCTCGCACGGGGGGTCGAAGCCGTTGGTCGCCCAGTTGGCGACCGTCGCCGTGCCTGGCGCCAGGCCGATCACGGCGACCTGCTCGCGCGGGAGGCCTCCCGCGGTCCTGAAGTTCCCGACGACGACCAACCACGCACCGTCCGGTGAGACGTCGAGATCCTGCACGTACTCCTTGAAGGCCCCGCGCGGGACGTTCAGCGGCACGTTCCACCCGCTGCGCAGCGCGCCCGTGGTCGCGCTCACCGCGCCGAGCCGTTGGCGGGCGACGCCGTTGAGCAGGCGGAAGTACCCGCCGACGATGAGATCGTCGCCGCGCAGCGCGAGGTCCTTGACCGTGTCGCTCGCCGAGGCCGAGAACGAAGTGTCGGTCGAGCCGTTACCGGTCGTCAACTTGACGAGCCGGGTGCGTGCCGACCCGTTGACCGTGGTGAAGGCGCCGCCGACGTAGAGCCGCGACCCATCCGGCGAGAGCGCCAGCCCCTCGACGGCGCCGTCGAGCACCGGCGCGAACGTGCCGTCGATGAGTCCGGTCGACACGTCGAACTTGAAGAGGAAGGCTTGGGGGATCTGAGCGGCGGTCGACGCCGCCGGGCGGATCGTGGTGAACGTGCCGCCGACGTAGACGGCGTTGCCACGGGACACGATGGCGTAGATCCGGCCGTCCATGACCCGCGGCTGGTTGGCCAAGGGGAAGTCGTCGACGACGCCCGTCATCGCCGCCCGCGCCGGCGGCGTCGGCAGGAGCGCGGCGACGAGGCCAAGCACGGCGAGGCACCCCACTGTGGACAACGACCGCGCTGCCTTGCTGACCACTCTGAGCTCCCTCTGCTGGCTGCGGATTGATCGATGCGCTCGCTACGAGACCGTGAAGTCCACAAGCCGCCCGAGGCTGTCGACGTCACCCGTGCCGTCGCGATCCCTGGCGTCGCAGCATAGCTGCTGGCGCAGCAGGGGTTCGGACAATTCTCTACCCGGCCAGGAGGAGCCGGACCGTCAACGCGGCGGCGAGCGCCGGCAGGCCGACGCGCCAGCCGACGGCGGCGTACCGACGGGCCGACACCGGCGCTCCCAGTCGGGCCGTCGTCGATTGCCAGAGCAGGGACGACAGCGCTCCCGTGATCCAGAGCGTCGCCCCGAGGTTGACGCCGAGGAGCAGCGGCCAGGCGCGTTCGGGGTGGGTCTCCAAGGCCGGCAGCGCGATCACCGTCGCCGGGAGATTGTTCATCCCGTTTCCGCCGACCACTCCTGCGAGGAACACCGCCGCCTCCCCACCGCGGCCGTCGATCGCGAACACCCGCTCGACACGAAGGGCCGAGGCCGCGCCGACGGCGAGCGTGGCGAGCGAGAGAGCGGGTCGCACCGCGGCGAGCTGGGCCCGGCGCCGCACCGAGCCGGTCGCCACCGTCGCTCCGTCGGCCAGATCGTCGAGGGCGCGACCGATCAGCGCGTCGGCCGGGTCGCGCCGCGGCGTGAACGCTCCGATCACGAGGTCCGGGTGGGGCGTCGACGGCAGGTCCTTGGCCGAGTGCACGGCGACGTCGGCCGCACCGTCGAGCACGGCCTGCTGGACCTCCTTGACGAACACGCCCTGACCACCGATGACGTGCAGCGGCACGTCGCGCCGCTGGTCGCCGGTGGTCTCGACGGTGACGAGCTCAACCTCGGCGCCGGTCAGCCGACGGATCTGCTCGGCTACCACCTCGGCCTGGGTGCGGGCCTGCGGGCTCCCCCGCGTCGCCAGCCGAACGCGCCCTGCGCCCACGGCGGCCGGACCCCTCCTCAGCCGAGGTCGAAGAGGTCCGTCACCGCGGCGGCGTTGCGCTCGCCCTGCGGCGTGCCGGCGTCGTGACGCAGGCGGGTCGACGGACCATGCAGCAGCTTGGCAACGATGGTGCGAGTCAGCGCATCGACCGTGTCGCGTTGCACCTCGTTCAGCTCGCCCAATCGGCCGGTGAACCGCGCCAGCTCGGCCGTGCGGATCCGCTCGGCCTGCTCGTGCAGTTGGGTGACGAGCGGCGCGGCTTGGCGGGCCGTGGCCTCGACCGAGAAGCGCTCGACCTCCTCGGCGACGATGGCGCGCACGCGGCCGGCTTCGGCGGCGCGCAGGGCCAGCCCACGGTCGGCCCAGTCGCGCAGGTCGTCGAGGTCGAGCACGGTGACGCCGTCGACCTGACCGACACCGGGCTCGACGGCCCGGGGGACCGCGATGTCGACGACGAGCAGCGGTCGGTCGTGGCGGCGGGCGGCGACGACGTGGTCGCGGCGGACGGTCAGATCGCCGGAGGCGGTGCAGGACAGCACGACGTCGGCCGACGCCAACGCCTCACCGAGCCGGTCCAGCCCGACGGCGATGCCGCCGACCTGCTCGGCCAGGAGGTGCCCGGTCGTCGCGGTGCGGTTGCAGACGACGATCGACCCGGCCCCGGCGCGGCGCAGGGCCGTGGCGACACCGGCGCCCATCGTGCCGGCGCCGACGACCAGCACCCGACGGCCGTCGAGCGAGCCGATGCGATCGGTGACCATCTCGACAGCGGCGTGGGAAACCGAGGCCGTCCCCCGCCCGATGGCGGTCTCGGTCCGGGCCCGCTTGCCGACCCGCAGCGCGTGGCGGAACAGCAGGTCGAGCGTCGACCGCACCCCGCCCTCGTCCCGGCCGATCTGCCAGGCGGCGCGGACCTGGCCGAGGATCTCGCTCTCGCCGAGCACGGCCGAGTCCAGCCCGGCGGCGACTTCGAAGAGGTGCCGGGCGGCGCCGCCGTCGTGTTGGCTGTAGAGGTGCGGGTGCAGCTCGTCGGCCGAGAGCCCGCCGAGCTGGCAGAGGAAGTCGCGGATGTCGGCGTAGGCGCTGTGGAAGCGCTCGACGACGGCGTACACCTCGATGCGGTTGCACGTGCTGAGCACGGCGACCTCGCGCAGGTCGTCCCGATCTGCCAGGCCGCCGACGGCCTTGGCGACGGCATCGGGGGCGATGGTCAAGCGCTCCAGGACGGCCAACGGTCCGGTGCGGTGGTTGACCCCGATGACGACGATCGACATGGCCCGGCCAGCCTACGGCCGACCGGGAGGGGCCGACCAACCGGCTGGGTACGACCAGTCGAGCGGCATCGTTGGCTCCATGGGTGAAGATGTCGTGCGCTCGCGCCCGACAGGCCGCCAACCGCCATCGGCGATCGCGGGCCGATGCCGACGCGCGACGCCATATCAGGCAGCTCTGGCGCTATTGGCACTGGCGTCGAGTGCACAATCACTCGCCGTAGCGACGTAAAGAAGCCCCGTCGGTGCGCTCGCGATAGCAAGCGCTGCGACGCCGAGCCCGCCGACGCGCGTCCATCGATCCGGCGTTATTCGGACACAGCTGCCGACGTTACGGCGCGTCGATATCGGCTGGAGTCAATCCTCGTGTCGCTGGCCTTCGGTGGCTGGCCGAGGAAGAGTTCGGCTAACCGTCCGAGCCGAGCCTCTTCCCGAGTTCGTCCGCCAACAGCACAAGCGGTCGATCTCGCCGAAATCGGCGCTTTCGCTGCGCTCGTAGTACGGCCTCGGCGATGAGTTGCCGTTCCAGCGTGTCGAGTTGAGGGCACATCGCGAGAGCGAGGCGTAAACCATAGTACTGCTCGAACAGGTTGCGCGGGTGCTCGATCGCTTCGAGAACCGCAAGCACATCGCGACACTCGGGGCGGGTGAGCATCACGTTGAGGGCGACTACCCGCAGTTCGTCGGTGCCCTCATGGAACCACGTGGCCACCTCGACGGCCTCGAAGTGCGAATCGGCTGCGACGGACTGCATGCGCTGTGCGACATCGTCGAGCATGATGGTTCGCCGATCGCTGGCGGGCTGCGTAGCGCGAATGTGACCGTAGAGGCCGTAAAGATGGTTGAGCTGTTGAAGGGTCGCTGCCTGTTCTCGCAAATCGGAACGATCCGCCTCACTGCGTCTGGTCGACTGACTCTCGGCCAGCTCGAGACGGCGCCGGACGACTTGGCGTACCTGAATCTTGGCGCCGAGCAGCTCGAACGATTCGAGCTCGAGGCGTGGCCCGAGCCAGGCGACCAGGACGAGCGTCAAGCCACCCGTAAGAAGCAGAACGCTGGCAGCTCCGGTGTCAGTCGCCGCCAGAGCGACCGCGCCGACGGTCATCATTGCCGCGCCGACGACAAGGACAGAGGCGCGTAGCCAACGCCGCCACGATGCACGCACTGAACCGGACGATACATGAGCGGCGCCGTCGTCCGTGATGGGCCCATGTACGCGACGAGCACCCATCTGCCGGCGTTCTGTGATACCCGGACCGCGCGATAACGGACGCGATACGCGGACAGCAGCGGCTGCGTCCAACCGGGCCGTCGGCTCCGTGCGACGTCCGCGAACGACCTTCACCGTGGCGCGCGCCGTCGCTGTCTGTGACACTTCACGGATGAAGTCGCCTTGGAAGAAGGTGGTGCCGCTCCAGCCTGACGCCGAGTACCTCGTCTTGGCTTCGAGCATCCCGCCGAGGAGCGTCACATCGACGTGGAAGCTGTTCCGAGGGTCAAGGGCGGTCCGGCGCCAGCTGCTGGCCAGCGACGGGGTCATGGGCTTCTCAATGTTGGCCGAGCCGCTGACCAAGCACTACGCAACGCAGTCGGTATGGCGGGACGAGGCCGCCCTTGACGCTTTCGCCTGCGCGCACCCGCACGATCAGCTGATGACCGATCTCGCGCCAGCGATGGGCCCAACCAAGTTCGTCCGCTGGGCGATCAAGGGTACCGATGGCCGCCATCGTGGCCCAGCGCGCTTGAACGTCTGAAGTGAAACGTCCAACCGGCGGTCCCGGACACTCGCCGGGGTGATCTGCCCCGCGATACTCGGCACCGCCACGGCATGCCACATCGGCTCGGCACCGGCTAGTCCAAGGCGGATAGATCTCGGCACACGGCTCGGC
>JACCUL010000465.1 GCA_013811855.1 Acidimicrobiia bacterium | reverse complement strand
CGAGACGACGATACCGCACGTGATCGCGACCGCAATGATTGCCCGGCGGGTGGTCGTCGTCGGCGCCGGCCCGGCCGGGCTCGAAGCGGCCAGGGTGGCCGGCGAGCGTGGCCACACCGTGACCGTGCTCGAGGCGATGCCGTGGGCAGGCGGGCAGATCCGCCTCGCCGCCCGCAATCCCCGCCGGCGCGACCTGATGGGCATTGTCGAATGGCGGGTCGCCGAGCTCGACCGCCGCCACGTCGACGTGCGCTACGACGTGATCGCCGAGGTCTCCGACGTCACCGCACTCGATCCCGACGTGGTGATCGTGGCCACCGGCGCCCAACCGCAGATCCCCGAGCTGGTCGGCGCCCACCACGTCGTGACGAGCTGGGACGTCCTCGGCGGCGACGTCACGCCGGTCGGCGACGTGCTGTTGTTCGACGACAACGGCACCCACTCGGCGATGTCCGTGGCCGAGATGATCGCCCGCTCGGGTGCACGGCTCGAGATCGTCACGCCGGAGCGGATGCTCGGCATCGAGGTCGGAGGCATGAACCACGTGCCGTACGCCCGGGCGTTCAACGAGACCGATACGCGCATCACGTTGAACCAGCGGGTGTTCGCGATCCGCCCCGACCCCAAGGGCAAGAAGGGCCGGCTGTGCGTCGAGATCGGCAGCGACCACAGCACCCACCGCAGCGTGCGCCACGTCGACACCGTCGTCGTCGACGGCGGAGCGGCGGCCCAGGACACGTTGTACCGGGAGCTGAAGCCGTTGTCGAGCAACCTCGGTGCGGTCGACGTGGGCGCCCTGCTGGGCGGCCGAACCCAGTCACTCGTGAAGAACCCGGACGGTCGGTTCCAGCTCTTCCGCATCGGCGACGCTGTCGCCAACCGCAACATCCATGCCGCGGTGTACGACGCGTTGCGTTTGCTCAAGGACGTCTAGTGCTGACGCTCGAGCAGCTCGCGGGCGATCCCCACCCGCACCTGGCCGCGCTGCGGTCGCGGGCGCCCGTGGCGTGGGTGCCCGCACTCGACGCCTACCTCGTCACCGGTTGGGCGGCGGCGATCGAAGTGCTGCGCGATCCGGCGACGTTCACGGTCGACGATCCGCGTTTCTCGACAGCACGGGTCGTCGGGCCGAGCATGCTGTCGACGGACGGCGCCGAGCACACGCGTCACCGCGACCCGTTCGCGGCAACGTTCCGGCCCGGACTCGTGGCGGAGCGGTTCGGCGCCGCGGTCGACGAGATCGTGCAGCGGTGCCTCGACGACGTGGTGACGAACGGTTCGAGCGCCGAGCTGCGGTCGGCTCTCGCCGGACCGCTGGCCGCCGCGACGATGATGCACGCGCTCGGACTCGACGCCGGCGTCGACCGCGCCCGGCTGCTCGGTTGGTATCGCGCCATCGTCGAGTCGGTCAGCGTGACCTCGGCCGGACGCCCGACCACCGCCGAGGGCGCTTCGGCGATGTCCGACCTCGACGCCGCGCTGCGCGGTCACGTCGCGGTCGGCGACCCGAGCTCGCTGCTCTCCGAGTCGATGCGCGGCGTCGGGCTCGACCCCGCCGAGGTGGTGTCGAACGCGGCCGTGATCATGTTCGGCGGCATCGAGACGACGGAGGGCATGCTCCTCAATGTCGTCTGGCATCTCCTTCACGAGCCGGATCGGTTCGCCGCCGTCCGCGACCATCCGGGACTCATCCCGGCCGCCGTCGAGGAATCGTTGCGTCTGGAGCCCGCCGCGGCGGTCGTCGACCGCTATGCCATGCGCGACGCGGCGGTCGCCGGCACCGAGGTCGCGGGCGGCGCGCAGGTCACGGTGTCGCTCGCCGGCGCCAACCGCGACCCGGCCGAGTTCCCCGACCCCGACCGCTTCCATCTGAACCGCCCGCGGCGCCGGCGCCACCTCGCCTTCGCCACCGGACCGCACGTCTGCATCGGCATGGACCTCGCCCGGCTCGAGGTCGTCAGCGCCGTGACCGCCCTGGCCGACCGCTTTCCTCGCCTGCGTCTCGTCAATGGTGCCCCGGGCCCGACCGGCCTGGTGTTCCGCAAACCCGAGTGCCTCCCGGTCGTTTGGGATTGAACCGACCGCGAGCGAGTGTTTCATGCCGAGGAATCCGGCGCGTGGCACTCCGATAGCACGAGCCCGTTCACGCCCGCATCCGTTCACCCCGCGGGTCGAAGA
>JACCUL010000390.1 GCA_013811855.1 Acidimicrobiia bacterium | reverse complement strand
CGTTGCCGCACCGGCACACGGCGTCGAGGTCGTGGGGGACGCGGATGTGGCCGAGGTCCCCGGCCGCGCCGCTGGCGCCTCGGCGCAGCGCGCCGTCGCTGATGATCCCGGAGCCGATGCCAGTGGCGACCTTGACGAACATGAGGTGGTCGACGTCGCGGAACGAGAGGTACCGCTCGCCGAGGGCCATCACGTTGACGTCGTTGTCCGCCACGACGGGACAGCCGAGCGCCCGACCGACGAAGCCCGGCACATCGAAGCCGTCCCAGCCCGGCATGATCGGCGGGTTGATCGGTCGGCCGGTGGCGTGTTCGACGGGTCCGGGCAATCCGATGCCGACGCCGGCCAGCTCGCTCATCCGCCGACCGGCCCGCCGCATCAGGAGCCGCCCGGTCTCGACGATCCAGCGCAGTACGACCTCCGGGCCGAGCGCCACCTCGAGGTCGGCGGACTGCGAGGCCAGCACGGTGGCGGCGAGGTCGGTGACGGCCAGGTGGACGTGGGTGGCGCCGACGTCGGCGGCCAGTACGACGTGCGCCGAGGGGTTGAAGGCGAACTGCGTCGGCGGCCGGCCGCCCGAGGACGACGCCTCACCGGCGGCGCCGACGAGCGCGCTGGACATCAGCGCGTCGACGCGCTGGGCGACGGTGGAGCGGCCGAGGCCGGTGACCGTCGACAGCTCGCGACGTGTGCGCGGGACGCCGTCGCGCAGCAACTGCAGCAACGATCCGGCGCCGTCCACGGCCGACAGTGAAGCACAGCCACTTCTGCTTTTCCAGAGCAACTTCTGCTTGACAATCAGCAGAAGTGCCGTAGGGTCGGAGTCGCGGTCGTGGCCGCAGGGACGTTCGGCGGAGCAGAGATCTCCTGGGCGCACCAGGGGGGAGGTTGGCCGGGGCACCCGCCCGGGCCCGAACAAGGAGAACCGACACGCATGAGAACCTCGAAGCGGTTGCGCACGACCGGGGCCATCGCGCTCACCGTCGCCGCACTCACCCTGGCCGCCGCGTGCGGCGACGACGACGACGCCGGTGACGACACGGGCCCGGCCGACGACACGGCCGTCGTCGAACCGACCGACGCCGGACCGGGCACCACGGGGTCGGCGGGCACGACGGCGGGGACCGGCACGGCGCCGGCCGGCGACGGCGAGTACGTCATCGGGGTGAGCAACACGCTCGCCGGCAACGGCTGGCGGGAGGAGATGATCTGCGCGGTCAAGGCCCAGTCGCTGGCCAGCGGCTCGGTCAGCCGTGTCGTCTCGATCTCCAAGAACGGCGGTCCCACCGACCAGATCCAGGACCTCCAGAACCTCATCAGCGAGGGCGTCAACGCGATCATCGTCAACCCGTCCGATCGCGAACAGCTCAACCCGGTGATCGAGGAGGCCATCGCCCAGGGCATCGTGGTCGTCGCCGTCGACCAGGCCGTCACCGCCGAGGGCGCCTACGTCGCCACCAACGACCAGGTCGAGTACGGCCGCCTGGGCGCCGAGTGGCTGGCCGGGCAGATCGGCGGTGAGGGCCGCGTCCTGTACATGCGCGGCATCGACGGCGTGCCCGCCGACGCCGACCGCCACCAGGGCTTCACCGAGGTCATGGAGGGCTACCCGGACATCGAGATCAAGGAGGTGTTCACGGGCTGGGACTTCACCAAGGGTGGCGACATCGCCGTCCAGGAGCTGACCGCCGGCGACTACGACGGCATCTGGACGTCCGGCATCGACTACACGGTCGTCAACGCCTTCGAGACCGTCGGCAAGGATCCGGTCCCAGTCGTCGGCGCCGACAACAACGCCTTCATCGGGCAGTTGCTCGACGGCAAGCCCGGTGCGGCCGTGACCAACCCCGCCGTCATCGGCGGTGTGGGCACGGCGATCGCGCTCGAGGCCCTCAGCGGAGAGAGCCCGGAACAGACCACGCTGCTGACGCCGCAGGTCTGGGACGCCGAGAGCAGCACGGCCGACCTCGAGGCCAACTACTTCGAGGACCGCGACGACACGTTCAGCTCGGCCGTGTCGGTCGAGGGCTACACCAGCTACACCCCGGAACAGCTCTTCGCGTGCAAGGGCCCGGGAGAGTGAGCTCGTCGAGGGGGGAGGGCCACACCCTCCCCCCTCGATCCGTCGAACGGACATGACCGACGATTGCGTTCCCCGGCCACGCAGGCCGCTGGTGGCCGGTCGCTCGCTGGGGCTCGCTCGCTCACATCGAACGAGGAGCTGACATGACCACACCACTCCTGCTCGAGACCTCGGCCGTCGCCAAGGCGTTCGGGGCGGTCGTGGCGTTGCGGGCGGTCGATCTGCGGGTGCGGCCGGGGGAGGTGCACGCGCTCCTCGGCGCCAACGGGGCCGGCAAGTCGACGTTGGTGAAGATCCTGACCGGCGTGCTGCGTGCCGACGCCGGCGCCATCGCCATCCACGGTCGGCCGGTGGCGCTGCGGCGCCCGGCCGACGCCCAGGGCCACGGGCTGGCCCCGGTGTTCCAGGACCCGGCGATGGCGCCGGACCTGAGCGTCGCCGAGAACCTGCGGTTGACGCGGGTCGACGTTCCCGCCGTCCGCCGGCACCTGTCGGACATGGATCTCGGCCAGCTCGACCTCGGCGAGCAGGTGCGTGACGTTCCTCTGCCGTTCCTGCGGATGCTGGACCTGGCCCGGGCCTTGGCCTTCGATCCGCAACTGCTCGTGCTCGACGAGATCACCGCCGCGCTCCCACCCGACCTGTCGGAGCGGGTGTTCGCCGTCATGCGGCGGTGGAAGGAGCGCGATCGCGCCGTGCTGTTCATCTCCCACCGTTTGGCCGAGGTTCGTGCGCACTGCGACATGTGCACCGTCCTGCGCGACGGTCGGGACGTCGCCTCGTTCGTCCCCGCCGAGGGTGGTGAGGGCCAGATCGTCGCGGCGATGCTCGGCGAGGCGGCCACCGTCGTGCGCGAGGAGGCCCGGACCCGATCGGCGACGGCCGTCGACGTCGGTGACACCGCGCTGTTGGAAGCCCGCAACATCGGGGCCGGCCGCCACCTTGAGGACGTGTCGCTGGCCGTCCGCGCCGGCGAGGTGCTCGGCCTGGCGGCTCTCGAGGGCCAGGGCCAGGACGTCCTGTTCGACGTGCTGTCCGGCAACCGCAAGGCGGACCGCGGCGAGCTCGTCGTCGACGGCGTCACGGTCAAGGCGCACCACCCCTTCGACGTGATCCGCCGCGGGGTCGTCCTCGTCCCGTCCGACCGGCTGCAGGCGCTGCTGCCGCAGCGGTCGATCCGCGAGAACATCGCCGCGCCGCTCTTCAACCGCGTCACCCGCTGGGGCCCGATCAACGGACGCGAGGAAGGGCGGCGCATCGACGAGGCGGTACAGCGCCTGTCCATCGACACCCGCGCCGCCAGCCAGGTGCGGCGGCTGTCCGGCGGCAACCAGCAGAAGGTCACGATCGCCCGCTGGCTGGCCCGGGGCCTGAAGGTGATGCTGCTGTTCGATCCGACGCGCGGCATCGACGTCGGGACCAAGCACCAGGTGTACGACCTCGTGCGGGCGCTGGCGGACGAGGGTGCGGCGATCGTGATGTTCACCAGCGAGCTGCGCGAGATCGGCCTCGTGTGCGACCGGTCGGCCGTTCTGCACAACGGCCGCATCGTGGCCGAGCTCCCGGCCGACGCCGGCGAGTCGGCGCTCCTCCGCGCCGCCCACGGTCTCGAGACGGTTCCCGCATGACGACCGTCGAGCCCACCGTCCCCGGCTCGTACGACGGGTTCGCCACGAGCCTGCCGACGCCGACGTCGAGGTGGTCGCGCCTGGCCCGCCGGCAGGGCTGGACGGCCGGCGTCGCCGCCCTCCTGGCCGTGCTGCTCGTGTGGCGGGTGTCGCAGCTGCCCAAGTTCGGCGCGTTCGAGATCCGCACGATCACCGCCGGCACGATGACGTTGGCCCTTCTGGCGATGGCCCAGGGCGTCATCGTCATCTCGGGCGGCATCGACCTGTCCGTCGGCTCGATGATGGTGTTCGGCAACTGCCTGTCCGCGCTCTGGATGCCGGATCGCGGCCTCGCCGGCTGCCTCCTCGTGGCCGTGGCCGTCATCGCCATCACGGCCGCCCTCGCGACGTTGATCGGCGCCATCATCACGGCGTCGGGCGTGCCCGACATCATCGTCACGCTGGCCGCCAGCTTCGTGCTCGCCGGCATGGCGCTGTGGGTGCTCGACGCGCCGCGCAGCGGCGTGTCGGCCGACTTCCAGCGGCTCGTCGCCGGCCGCCTCGACAACCCCTGGCCGTCCGTCCTGTGGATCGGCGGTGTGCTGCTGGTGCTGTGGTTGCCGCTGCGGCGCAGCCGGTTGGGCCTCGCCATCTACGCGCTCGGGAGCGACCGCAAGGCGGCGTTCCTGTCCGGCGTGCAGATCGCCTGGACGCGCGTGCTGGCCTACACCGCCGGCGGCGTCTTCTCCGGCTGCGCCGGCGTGGCGCTCACGGCGTCGACGGGCGGTGGTGGTCCGTTGGCCTCGACGGGGACGACGGCGACGCTCAACAGCGTGGCCGCCGTCGTGCTCGGCGGCGTGGCCCTCACCGGCGGGATCGGTGGGCTCGTCGGACCGGTGCTGGCCGCCCTGTGCCTGACCCTGATCCCGGCGATCATGCTCGGCCTCGGCTGGGACCCGAGCAACGCCGAGACGGCCCGCGGCGTGATCATCATCCTCGTCGTCGCCGTGGCCGGCCTGCTCCAGCTCCGCAGGACGCGCCCGTCGTGAGCGATGTGACGCCGATCGCCGCGGCCACGACGGAGGAGTCGACGCAGGTCGTCGCCGAGATCGTGCGCGAGACCGTCCGGCCGGGCTGGCGCACCAGGCTGGCCGAGCAGCCGGCGCTCGTGCTGGCCGGCGTGCTCGTCGTGCTCTACGCGGTGACGGTGTGGAAGGACGACTCGCTGCTGACCGTCAACGGCGTGCGGTCGATCCTCCTGCTGGCCTGCCCGCTGGCCGTGTTCGCGGCGAGCCAGACGCTGTGCATGCTCACCGGCGGCGTCGACCTGTCGGTGGCGATGACGGCCAACTTCGCCGCCTACGTCGCCGCCAACCAGAGTGGCCGTGGGCCGTGGATCGCCCTCGCCATGGCCCTCGGCGTCGGCGTCGGTGTCGGCGCCGTCAACGGGCTGGCCGTCGGGGTGTTCAAGGTCAACCCGTTGATCATGACGATCGGCATGGCCAGCGTGCTGCTCGGCGTCGTGACCGTCGGCCTGCGGGGCTGGCTGGCGGGCTCGACGGACGTGCTCGACGTCGTGCGCACCGTGGGCTCGGGCACGCTGATCGGCCCGCTGCCCACGAACCTGCTCGTCTGGACGGGGATCTCGCTCGTGCTCGTGCTGGGGCTGCGGTCGTCGGGTCTGGGGCGGGTGATCTACGCGGTCGGCGACAACCAGATCGCCTGCCGGCTCGCCGGCGTGCGGGTGTGGCAGGTGCTGCTCGCGGTGTACGTGCTGTCCGGTCTGCTGGCGGCCATCGGCGGGCTGCTCTTCTCCGGGACCACCGGATCGGTCGGCGTCGACCAGACGAACAGCTACCTCCTGCCGTCCGTCGCGGCGACCGTGATCGGGGGGACGTCGATCCTCGGTGGGACCGGCGGGTACACGGGCACGATCCTCGGCGCGCTGATCCTCACCGTGCTCAACCGGTTGCTGCTGCGGCTCGAGGTCAGCGAGGCGTTCCGCCAGATCCTGTACGGACTGATCGTGCTGGCGCTGGCCTGGTCGTACGTCCGGCTGACGGGCCAGAAGGTCCGCGAGGGGGGAGGGTGACGTGACCGATCAGTTGCGGGCCGGGATCGTCGGGTCCGGATGGATGGCGCTCGTGCACACCGAGGCGCTGCGCCGCATCGGGGTCGAGGTCGTCGGCATGGTCGGCTCGACGCCCGAGCGGGCGCGGGCCAAGGCGGCCAACCCGCTGCTGCCACCGGCGGTCGACTCGCTCGACGAGCTGTTGGCCATCCCCGGCCTGTCGGCCGTGCACGTCACGAGCCCGAACCACGTCCACGCCGAGCAGGCCGCCGCCGCGCTGCGGGCCGGCGTGCCCGTCGTGTGCGAGAAGCCATTGGGCGTGGACTCGGCGGAGACGGGGCGCCTGGAGGCGCTGGCCGCCGAGACGGGCCTCGTCAACGCGGTGTGCTTCAACCTCCGTCACTACCCGCAGAACCAGAACGCCGCCGCGCTCGTGGCCGCCGGCGAGATCGGAGACCCCCGGTTCGTCACCGGCAGCTACCTGCAGGACTGGCTGCTGCTCGACACCGACTGGAACTGGCGCCTCGACGCGTCGCGCCAGGGGTCGCTGCGGGCCGTCGCCGACATCGGCTCGCACTGGCTCGACCTGACCCGCTTCGTCATCGGCCGCCGGGTGACCGCCGTGTTCGCCGACCTGCACACGTTCATCACCGAACGCAATCGGCCGGTGGGCGAGGTCGAGACGTTCGGCGCCTCCCGCGTCGACCGGGATGCCGCGAGGGTCGTCGAGCCCATGGCGAGCGACGACGCCGCCGGGCTCCTGCTGCGCTTCGAGGGCGGAGCGCGGGGCACGGCCTCGATCAGCCAGATCTCGGCCGGGCGCAAGAACTCGACGAGCTGGGAGATCGACGGCGCGACGTCGGCGTTGGCGTGGACGTCGGAGGACCCCGACCGCCTCTGGTGGGGTCATCGCGGGCGGCCGAACGAGGTCGTCGAGAAGGATGCCGCCACGCTCACCGCGGTGGGCGCGGCGACGGCCAACCTTCCGGGCGGCCACGTCGAGGGCTACGCCGACACGTTCCGCGCCATGTTCACCGCGGTGTACCGCGACATCGCGGCCGGCGCACCGTCGGCCCGTCCCGACTACCCGACGTTCGCCGACGGCCACGACGCCGTGCTCGTGTGCGAAGCCGTCAGCGCTTCGGCCGCCCGCGGCACGTGGGCCGAGGTGCGTCGCGAAGCGACTACCACCACCATCCAGGAGGAAGCCACGAGATGAGACACGAGTGCGACGTCAGGAGCACGACATGAGACATGAGTGCGACGTCAGGAGCACGACATGAAGCACGAGTGCGACGTCAGGAGCACGACGACATGAGACTCGGCCTGCTCACATCGGCGTTCGCCGACACGCCGCTGACCGAGGTCGCCGACTGGGCGGCCGGCAATGGGTTCTCGGTGCTGGAGGTGGCCTGCTGGCCGCGCTTGGACGGGCCGGTGCGCCGCTACGCCGGGGTGTCGCACATCGACTGCGCCGACCTGGGCGACGACGAGGCCAAGGAGCTGGTCGGCGACCTGGCCGAGCGGGGCATCGAGATCTCGGCCCTCGGCTACTACCCCAACCCGCTGCACCCGGACCTCGAGCACCGGGCCGAGGTCATCGCCCATCTGCGCCATGTCATCGCGGCCGCCGCCAAGCTGGGCGTGCCCGTCGTCAACACGTTCATCGGCAACGACAAGGACCGCCCGCTGGCCGACAACTTCGCCGAGTTCACGAAGGTGTGGCCGGCCATCGTCGACCACGCCGCCGAGCATGGCGTGAAGATCGCCATCGAGAACTGCCCGATGATCTTCACGTTCGACGAGTGGCCGGGCGGCAACAACCTGATGCACGCGCCGGCGACGTGGCGCGACGTGTTCGCCCACCTCGACGGCGACACGCTCGGGCTCAACCTCGACCCGTCCCACCTCGTGTGGCAGATGATCGACTACGAGCGCGTCGTGCGAGAGTTCGGCGGACGGATCTACCACGTGCACGCCAAGGACATGGAGATCGACCGCGACGGCCTGTACGAGCGGGGTGTGATGTCGGCCGGGATGGGCTGGCAGATCCCGCGCCTGCCGGGGCTGGGCGAGGTGCGCTGGGACCGGTTCCTCGCCGCGCTGTACCAGGTCGGCTACGACCACGCCGTCGTCGTCGAGCACGAGGACCGCCGGTTCGAGGGCACGGACGAGAAGGTCAAGGCCGGCTTCCTGTTGGCCCGCAACGCCGTCGCGCCGTACATCATCTAGCGCGACGGCGACGTCGCAGCACACTTCTACGTCAGCTCCCTTCGGCGGCGGCCGGGTCGAGCCACCACGTGACGTTCGGGTGGAACTGCACGAGTGAGGCGGGGACGTCGGTGGTGGCCGGTCCTTCGGTCGCTCGGGCCACGATCTCCGACTTTCCCCGCCCCGTCGCCAGGACCCACACCTCGCGGGCGGCGAGGAGGTCGGCCAGCCCGACGGTGACGCCCCACGTCGGTGCGGCCCGACCCTCGAAGTAGCGCTGGGCGCCGGCGATCGTCGATGCGGCGAGGTCGACGCGGGCCGTGCGGCCGTCGACGGGGGAGCCCGGCTCGTTCATGCCCAGGTGCCCGTTGACGCCGAGCCCGAGCACGGCGAGATCCAGCGCGCCGCCGGGGCCGGCATCGATCCACGCGTCGATCGCCGCGCGTTCGGCGTCCAGATCGGCGGCGCCGGTGTCGATCGTGCGGTAGTCGGCCGGCCGGGCGCCGTCGACGAACGATGTCCGCAG
>JACCUL010000453.1 GCA_013811855.1 Acidimicrobiia bacterium | reverse complement strand
GCCGAGCGCACGTTCCGGCTCGACGTCGTGGCCGTCGACGGCCGCAACGAGGGCCCGGCACCGGGTCGCCCCGCCATCGTCGCCTGCCGCCACGCCGGCCCGGGCGACTCCATGCTCCTCGTCGACGGCCTCGTCAACGACCACCGCCGGCGGCCCCGCATCGTGCTCAAGGACCTGCTGCAGCTCGACCCGTGCTTCGACGTCATGCTCAACCGGGTACCGACGGTGTTCGTGCCGTCCAGCGGGCCCGAGCGCGATCAGGTCGAGGCGGCCATCGCCCGACTGGCGAGCGATCTCGGACCCGAGGACGCCCTTGTCATCTTCCCGGAGGGGACGAACGCCACGGCCTCGCGCAAGCGCCGCATCATCCACCGGTTCCGCCGCGCCGGTCGTCACGATCTGGCCACCAAGGCTGACGCGCTGGCCCACACGCTGCCCCCGCGGACGAGCGGCCTGTTCGCCGCCATCGACGCCGCGCCGCACGCCGACGTCGTGTTCATGGTGCACACCGGGCTGGAGCACCTGAACAGCCTGGGCGACGTGTGGCGCGGGCTGCCGATGGACAGCCGCGTCCTGCTCGGCTGGTGGCGGGTCGACGCCGCCGACGTGCCGGGCGACCACGCCGATCGGGAGCGCTGGCTGTACGACGAATGGCAGCGACTCGACGACTGGGTAGCCCAGCGCCAGGGATGAAAGACAGACCCGGCAAGATCTCCGACGGCGGCTGTCGATCTACGTCGATGTCGTTCGTTGTCATGACGAGCGACCGGCACGGTGCCGGTCACCACACAGAAGGAGCCACCGCGATGACCCAGTACCTGCTCTCCGTCCACATCTCCGAGGACGACGCCACGCCGCCCGACGACGAGATGCAACAGATCTTCGCCGACGTCGACACGTTCAACGCCCGCCTCCAGGCCGGGGGCTCGTGGGTGTTTGGCGGCGGACTGCACCCGAGCTCGGCAGCCACCGTCGTGCGCGTCGACAACGGCCAGGTCGTCACGACAGACGGCCCGTACGCCGAGTCCAAGGAGCAGCTCGGCGGGTTCTGGATCGTCGACGTCCCCGACCTCGATGCCGCCCTCGCGCTCGCCGCCGCCGGCGCCGCCGCCTGCCGCGGTCCGGTCGAGGTGCGTCCCTTCCAGGACGAGCCGCCGGCGGAGTGACGACGGCGTGACACGGCCCGAGCTCGACGAGATCGGCCGCATCTTCCGTGAGGAGTCCGGCCGCGCCGTCGCCACCCTGGTCCGCCTCTTCGGTGACATCGACGTCGCCGAGGAGGCGGTCCAGGACGCGTTCGTGCTCGCCACCACCCGGTGGCCGACGGCCGGCTGGCCACCCAACCCCGGCGCCTGGATCACGACGACGGCCAAGCACCGGGCCATCGACCGGCTGCGCCGCGAGTCCACCCGCGACACCCGCCAGCAGCAGGCCATGTCGCTCACCGAGCCCGACGACGCCCCGGCGGAACCGGTGGGACCCGTGCCCGATGATCGCCTGCTGCTGATCTTCACGTGCTGCCACCCGTCGCTCGCCCCGACGGCGCAGGTGGCCCTCACGCTGCGCCTGCTCGGCGGGTTGCAGACACCCGAGATCGCCAAGGCCTTCCTCGTGCCCGAGACGACGATTGCCCAGCGCCTCGTGCGGGCCAAGGGCAAGATCCGCGACGCCCGCATCCCCTACCGCGTGCCCGGCGACGCCGAGCTCCCCGACCGGCTGCCGCCCGTGCTGGCCGTCGTGTACCTGATCTTCAACGAGGGCTACGTGTCGTCAGCCGGGGACGAGCTGGCGCGGGAGGACCTGTGCCTGGAGGCGATCCGCCTGGCCCGCCTTCTCGCCGAGCTGATGCCCGACGAGCCCGAGGTGCTCGGGCTGCTGGCGCTGCTCGTGCTCACCGAGTCCCGGCGCGCCGCTCGGACCGCGCCGGATGGATCGCTCGTGCTGCTCCCCGACCAGGACCGCCGCCGATGGGACCGGTCGCTGATCGCCGAGGGGCAGGCGCTCGTGCGGGCCTGCCTGCGGCGCGGCGCCCCCGGCCCGTACCAGATCCAAGCGGCGATCAACGCCGTGCACAGCGACGCCCCGACGGCGGCGGCGACCGACTGGGGCCAGATCCTGCAGCTGTACGACCAACTGCTGGTGTTCGCACCGACCGATGTCGTGCGGTTGAACCGCGCCGTGGCCGTGGCCGAAGTCGATGGGCCGGCGGCCGCGCTGGCCGCGCTCGACGAGCTCGACCTCGACGGCTACCACCCGTTCCACGCCGTGCGCGCCGATCTGTTGCGGCGGCTCGGCCGCCACGACGAGGCCGCCGAAGCCTACCGGCTGGCCGCGTCGCTGACCGCCAATCGGGCCGAGCGGGAGTTCCTCACCTCCCGGCTGGACGCCGCCTCGGGGGCGTGACTCGACGACTCGACGGCCGGGTCCTCGCGCCCATCGGTCGACGCGGGCGCGCCCCGCATGGACGACGATCTTCGCAGTACTCGGCATCACCGCCGCCGTCGCCGCAGTGACCTCCGGCGCCGTCAGCGGCGCCGACCTCCTCTGCCCGAACCGCGAGGCGACGATCGTCGGGACGAACGGGCCCGACGTCATCAACGGCACGAACGGCGACGACGTCATCGTCGGGCGTGGTGGCAACGACCGCATCAACGGACGGGGTGGGGACGACTACATCTGTGGTGACGCCGGCAACGACACGATCACCGGCGGCAACGGCTACGACCAGGTCTACGGTGACGACCGCAACGACCACCTGATCGGCGGCGAGCGGGCCGACACCCTGAAGGGTGGCGACGGCAACGACCACCTCGAGGGCAACGCCGGCAACGACGCCCTCTACGGCGAGAACGGTCGGAACCTGCTGGAGGGCGGTCGCGGCTCCGACTACGTCATCGGTGGCCCCGGCCGCGACCGGGAGTGCCAGGGCACGGCGCCCTGACCTTCCGTCAGCCGACGACCTTCGATGCCGTCTGACCGAGGAGGTCCACGCGGCCCGGCACGTGCCCGTTGGCCGGCGCGTTGATCGTGAACCCGTCGACGCCCAGCGCGAGATCGGCCGTCAGGCGCTCACCCACCGTGTCGGGATCACCGACGACGATCCGGCTGGTGATGGCGGCGCGCTGCTCACCGGACATGGCGTCGACATCCATGCCGCGGCGTCCGAGGTAGTCGGCGAGGTCGCGCTCGGCCTCCTCCATCGTCGGGGCGATGCACACGGTGCGCTGCCACGACACCGTGAGCTCACCGCGGTCGCGGCCGAGGGCCTCGCAGTGGTCGGCCAGCGCTTCGAGCTTGCGCGGGATGTCCTGCGGCTCGGCGAGGAGGTTCGACTCGTCGGCGTACTGGGCCACCATGCGCAGCGTCTTGCGCTCGCCGCCGCCGCCGATCATCACGGGGATGTGGCCGACGGGCGGCGGCGAGTTGAAGGCGTCGGCGACCTGGTAGCGGGCGCCGTCGAGCGTCACCCGCTGGCTGCGCAGCATCGGGATGATGATCTGCAACGCCTCCTCGAACTTCTCGAAGCGGTCGGTGAACGTCCCGAACTCGATGCCGAAGGACTGGTGCTCGAGCTCGAACCAGCCGGCGCCGATGCCGAGCTGCGCCCGTCCCCCGGACACGACGTCCAGCGTCGTGACCGTCTTCGCCAACACGGCGGGGTTGCGGTACGTGTTGCCGGTGACCAGCGCACTGAGGCGCACGTTCGAGGTCTGCCCGGCCAGCCCGGCGAGGAGCGTGTAGCACTCGAGCATGTACTCCTCCGGCGCCCCCAGCATCGGCAGTTGGTAGAAGTGGTCCATCACGAGCACGGTGTCGAAGCCGGACTCGTCGGCCTCCCGGGCCTGGGCGGCGATCACGCCGAACAGCTCGGCCGAGCCGATGTCCGGATACGTGAAGTTGGGGATCTGGTAACCGAGGCGCGTCATGCCCGCAATTCGATCACGCTCCGCGGCAAACCGTCGGCGCAGGGTCAGGTGGCGTGGGTGGCGAGGAAGGCGTCGATGGCGGCCCGGGCGGCCGGTTGGTCGGCCGGGTCCTTCCAGCGCTCGATCAGCCTTGCCGTCGGGACCTCGGCGGCCAAGGTCTCGGACGCCTGGTGCGGGTGGTACTGGTCGTCGCCACGGAGCACGAGCATCGGCGTGTCGATCGTGGGCAGCATCGTGTCGGGGACGCTCCAGAGCAGCTCGTCGCCGCCGAACAGGTTGAACCAGCAGCCCTCCCAGTCGTCGTCGCCGGCCTCGGGGTGTTCGCCCGCGATGCTGGCGCGCCACTCCTCGAAGATGCCGCGAAAGACATCCCGATTGTCGACGTGCCCGATCGGCTGCAACACCACGGCGGCGGCGACGCGATCGGGTGCGTCCCCCAGCAGCCGCATGATGAACGCGCCGCCGATGCACATGCCGAGCACGCTGAACCGCTCGACGCCGAGATGGTCCATCACTGCCAGCTGGTCGGCGGCGTAGTCCGGCCACCCGTCGTCAGCCGTGATCGGCGCGAAGGACGTGCCGGTGTTGCGCTGGTCCATCGCCACGACCCGGTAGCGGTCGGCCAGTGCATCGATCGGGTTCCACGGTGCGTTGCCCCACGTCTCGAGGCGCGAGTTGCGCAGTCCGCCCGGCGCCAGCAGCAGCACCGGCGGACCGTCACCCCTGGTCTCGTAGCGCAGCGTGACGGGACCGTGCTCGAGCGTCGACATGGTTCGGCACGCTACGCACTCCGATTCTGAGGAGCATTGCGGGTGCTGCGACACCCATAAAGGTCATCAGAACCTCATCCTCTCCGACTACACATCGGGGGGTGAGGGTGCTGTTCGTCGGGGGGACGTCGTTCCTCGGGCGCCATGCCGTCGAGCAGGCGGTGGCCGCCGGTCACGACGTCACCGTGTTCCACCGCGGGCGGACGAACGCCGACCTGCTGGGCGACGTCGTCGAGCATCGGCTCGGAGATCGGGCGACCGGCGACTACGCCTCGCTCGACGGCACCGAGCGGTGGGACGCCGTCGTCGACGTCTGCGCGTACGTCCCCCGCCACGTCCACCAGCTGGCCGACGTGCTCGGGGATCGCACGGACCACTACGTCCACGTCTCGTCGGTCTCCGCGTACGACCCGGCGCGGGCGACGCTGGCCGACGACATCCCGCTGTACGACGACCCTCCCGACGGCAGCGAGGACGTCGCCGAGCACTACGGCCCGCTCAAGGCGGCGTGCGAGCGGGCGACGGCCGTCCGCTTGCCCGGCTCGGCGATCGTCCGGCCGCCGTACATCTGCGGGCCGTGGGACCCGCTCGACAACTTCACGTACTGGGCCCGCCGCATGGCCGAAGGCGGCGACGTCGTCGTGCGCGACGCGTCGGCGCCGATGCAGCTCGTCGACGTGCGCGACCTCGCCGCCTTCCTCCTCCGCTGCGCCGTCGAGCGCATCGCCGGGTCGTTCGACGGCGTCGCCCCGTTCGCACCGACGGCGGCGGTGCTCGCCGACATCACCCCGCCGGGCGTGTCGGCCCGTCTCGTCGAGATCGACTCGGGCACGCTGAAGGGCGCCGGCATCACGCTGCCGATGATGCTCGACGAGCCCAACGACGACCTCGTCTCCAGCCGGCCCGGCGCGTCGGCCCGGGCCGCCGGATTGACCACCCGTCCCGTCGCCGAGACCGCCGACGCCACCCGGCGCTGGGACGACGAGCGCGGCCGCCCACCCCTCGTCACCGGCCCGACGCGCGAACAGGAGGCCGCCGTGCTGGCGAGCCGCGGAGCGCGATGAGGGCTCGTCCACCGTCGACCTGAGCGGTACGAACTGGACCGTCGTGGCGTCGATGTGGTTCTTCGAGCGCCAGCTCATTCGGTCGAGGGATGCGCGATGAGTGATCGGTGATGTGATTCGCCGATGTTGGTTGACGATGCCGTGAGGACGCTGCGCGCAGAATCCACGGAGCAGGCACGAGACGGTCGGAGGAACGATGGCAGACGAGCCCGTAGGACTTCGACCAGGGTGACACCATCACCGGGACCATCACGGCCACCGACACGTACATGGGCACCTGGTGGATGACGACCTTGCCGACGAGTCTCGGCCCGCCCAATCCGACCCCGGGTTCGGGTCTCAGCAACGTTCCCCCAGCGCCGACCGGCTGGACACTGACGATGCCCGCGACAGCCGACCCATGCGGCTACGTCGTGCAGATCGAGTCCTACGACCGCGCCGTCGTCAACAGCAGCCGAGGTGGCCACAACTACGGCCGAGACGACACCGGATTCTGCCTCCGCGAATCGAGCTGAACGCCGACGCCCAGGTCGTCCCATCCGGCGATCTGGGCGCGTCCAGGCCCCGGATCCGGGACGCTCCGCGCCCGATTCGGCGCGGCCAAGGCGAGCAACGGCCCCCTTTCCCCGCATCGTTCGACGACACCGCGGCAAGGAATGTGGCAGCGGCGCTCGTACGCTGCCCGGAGCGGGTCGTCACCAAGGGCGGCTCGCAATGGAAGTGAGTTGGTAGTGGTGCAAGGCACAGTGAAGTTTTTCGACAGTGAGCGGGGCTTCGGCTTCATCTCGCGCGAGCAGGGGGACGACTTGTTCGTCCACGTCTCGAACATCCAGGGTGAGGGCTTCAAGACCCTCGCCGACGGCCAAGCCGTGGAGTTCGACATCGGCCAGGGCCGCAAGGGCGACGAAGCCCAGAACGTCCGCGCCGTCTGACGCGACCGAATCGTCGGAGGGAAGCCGTCGGGTGCGAACCCGGCGGCTTCTGCCGTTTTCGGAACGTGCGAGTTGCACCTTGGCGACCACCAGTACGGTTGCGCCGAGCCGAGCCTGTGGGGACGATGCGATGGGGATCGAAGTGCAACGCGTCGGACACGTCGTGCTGAAGGTCACCGACCTCGAACGGGCACTCGTGTTCTACCGCGACGCGCTCGGGCTGAACGAGGTCGCCCGGCACGACTTCGGCGACGGCCCGATGGCGTTCCTGTCGTCCGGCCACACCCACCACGACGTGCGGCTGGTCGAGGTGGGCGACGGGGTTCGTCGTCCGCTCGGTGACGATGTCGGCCTCTACCACGTCGCCCTGAAGATCGGCGACGACCTCGACACGCTCCGAGCCGCACAGGCGCACCTGCGCGCATGCGGCATGGCGATCCAGTGGATCGGCGATCACGGCGTCAGCCAGTCGATCTACATCTCCGATCCCGACGGCAACAACGTGGAGTTGTACGTCGACGCCGACCCCGCGATCTGGCAGGACGACCCGGCAGCCGTGGCGACGGCCACGGATCTGCACCTTTGACCCGGCGATCCTCCTCCCGCACGCGAGACAGACTGCGGGGATGATGACAGAGGTCGCGGCGATCGTCGCCCCGTTGGTGACGGCGCTGCTCGGCGATCCGCCGCCTGTGCGCATCGCGTTCTGGGATGGCAGCGCGATCGGGCCGGACGAGTCGGAGAACCTGGGCACGTTGCACGTCCGCTCGCCCGACGCGCTGCGCCGGATCCTGTGGAGCCCCAACGAGCTGGGGCTCGGCAGGGCGTACGTCACGGGCGACCTCGACTTCGACGGCGACCTCTGCGCCGTGATCGAGACCGTGCGCGACGTCACGTCCGACGCCGGACGGCTCGGGTGGTCCGCCGTGCCCGCGGCGTTGACCGCCGTCCGCCAGTTGGGACGCCTCGGCCTTCCGCTCCCACGACCGCCGGAGGAGGCGCGACTCCAAGGGTGGCGCCACTCGCTGCGCCGCGACGCGCGGGCCGTGGGTCACCACTACGAGATCGGCAACGACTTCTACCGCATCGTGCTCGGCCCGTCGATGACGTACTCATGCGCCCGCTTCGTCGACGACGGGACGGACCTGACGTCGGCGCAGGCGGCCAAGCACGAGCTGGTCTGCCGCAAGCTGGGTCTGGCCGAGCGGCCGGGCGGCCGGCTGCTCGACGTCGGCTGTGGGTGGGGCTCGATGGCGATCCACGCCGCGACCCACCACGAGGTGTCCGTCGTCGGGATCACGATCAGCCCGGCGCAGGCCGACCTGGCCCGGCAGCGGGTCGAGGAGGCGGGCGTCGCCGACCGCGTCGAGATCCGGGTCCAGGACTATCGGGAGCTCGGAGGCGAGAAGTTCGCCGCCATCTCGTCGATCGGGATGTCCGAGCACGTCGGCGCGAAGCGTCTGGCGCAGTACTACCAGGCGCTCCACGACGCGCTCCTTCCGCAAGGACGGCTGCTCAACCATGCGATCAGCTCCGTCGGCGGATCAAGGCTCGGGCGCACCTCGTTCATCGGCCGCTACGTGTTCCCCGATGGCGAACTGATCGACGTCGGCGAATCCGTGCTCGCCATGGAGCGCGTCGGCTTCGAGGTCCGCGACGTCGAATCGCTCCGCGAGCACTACGCCCGCACGCTGCGCGGCTGGTCCGCCAACTTGGACGCCGGCTGGGACGACGCGGTGCGCCTCGTCGGCGAGGCGCGCGCCCGCATCTGGCGGCTGTACATAGCCGGTTCGATCGTCGGCTTCACCGACGGTGGGGTCAACGTGCACCAGGTCCTGGGCGTCGCCCCCACTGCCGACGGTGCCAGCGGCATGCCGCCGACGCGGCGCAGCTGGGACCCGTGACCGCCCGCCCGGCCGCCGCCGCGATCGGCCGCTTCCTCGTGCCCGGCGGACATGAGGGATCATGGGCTCCGTCACCGAGCGCGATGCGCTCCCGATGTCGAGGAGGTCACGACTCATATGACCATGACAGCTGCAGCCGAGCAGGCCGTCGGGACGAAGGACGCGATCGTCCTCGTCGGCACGACGAAGGGGTTGTTCACGCTCCGCTCCGGCGATGGTCGCGAGCGGTTCGAGCTGACCGGACCGACATTCGCCGGCGAGGAGGTGTACGCCACGTGCATCGACGCCCGGTCAGGCGCGACGCGGCTGTTCACCGGGTCGATCAGCAACCACTGGGGACCGGTGCTGCGGCGCTCCGACGACCTCGGCGCGACCTGGACCGAGGACGAGCAGGCCGCGCTGCGCTTTCCAGAGGACGCCGGCGCGTCGCTGGCTCGGATCTGGCAACTCGCCGCCGGCCCGGCCGACGAGCCGGACGTGATGTACGCCGGTGTCGAGCCGGCGGCGCTGTTCCGCAGCGACGACGGAGGGCGCAGCTTCTCGCTCGTCGATGGATTGTGGGACCACCCGCACCGCACGCAGTGGCAACCAGGCGGCGGCGGCCTCTGCCTCCACACCGTCCTCGTGCACCCGGACGACCCGGACCGCCTGCTGATCGCCATCTCGGCGGCCGGCGTGTACCGATCCGACGACGGCGGCTCGTCGTGGCGGGCCAGCAACCGCGGGATCGTCGTCGGCTTCCTGCCCGAAGGCGAGGACCTCGAGTTCGGCCAATGCGTGCACAAGGTGGCGCGGGACGCCGGTGACCCCGAGCGCCTCTACCTGCAGCACCACGGTGGGATCTACCGCAGCGACGACGGCGGCGGGGCGTGGACGGCGATGACGGGGATCGCCGGGATGGACTTCGGGTTCCCGGTCGTGGCCCACCCGAGTCGGCCGTCGACCGCCTACCTCCTGCCCCTCGAGAGCGACGAATATCGCTGCACACCCGACGGGCAGTGCATCGTGTGGCGAACCACCGACGCCGGTGAGACGTGGGAGCCGCTCACCACCGGGCTCCCGCAGCGCGACGCCCACGTCACCGTGCTGCGCGACGGGTTCACCACCGACGGGCAGGACCCGGCCGGGCTCTACGTCGGCACCCGGACGGGCGAGGTGTACGCGTCGACCGACGACGGTGACTCGTGGCGCCTCCTCGCCGAGCACCTGCCGCCCGTGATGTCGGTGCGGGCCGCGCCGATCGCCGTGTGACGGCGATGAACGTTCGCATCCGGGTCCCGACGCAACTCCGCGAGCTCGTCGCCGGCGCGGCCGTCGTCGAGGTCGCGGTTGGTGGCGGCGGGGACGGGAGGGCCACCGTTGCGACGGTGCTCGACCGCTTGGCCGCCCAGCACCCGGCCCTCGAACGCCGCATCCGCGACGAGCAGGGACGGACGCGGGCGCATGTCAACCTGTTCGTCGGGTCGGACAACGTCCGCGACCGGGACGGCCCGGCGACGCCGATCGTCGCCGGCGAGGAACTGTCCATCATCCCTGCGGTGTCGGGCGGCTGAGCCGGAACGGACCATCGGAGGCCAACGACCGGAGCGGCAAGGGAGTCCTCGGGATGGCAACCAACGAACCTCGCAGCGGCTACGCCCCGGTCAACGGTCTCAGCGTGTACCACGAGATCCACGATGAGGGCCCGCCATTGCTCCTGCTGCACGGCGCGTCCATGACCATCGACCTCATGGGCCCGATCCTCCCGGGCCTGGCCGAGTCGCGGCAGGTGATCGCCGTCGAGCAGCAGGCCCACGGCCACACCGTCGACATCGCCCGTCCGATCACGCACGAGCAGATGGCCGACGACGCCGCGCTGCTGCTCGATCAGCTTGGCGTCGACCGCGCCGATGTCGTCGGGTACAGCATGGGCGGCGGTGTCGCGCGGCAGCTGGCGATCCGGCACCCCACCGTGGTCCGCGAGATGGTTGTCGCCTCCGCGCCCTCTACCAGCGACGGCATGCACGCGGTGGCGCCCGACATGTTTCCGTCGATGACGCCTGAGCTCTTCGCCGGATCGCCGCACCCACCTTGATCGTCCTGGGCGACTCCGATGGCGTCCGCCTCGAACACGCCGTGGCGCGTAGCTGCTGGCCATGATCCCGGTGTTCCTCGACGCACCGTTGCCCGCAACCATTTGACTGACTCAGTGACGTGCGCAAGCTCCGTCCAACGTGCTCATGGGGTCGGCCGGATGGGCGGGAAAGCCCCGTCGTGGACGGCGAGCAGCGCGCGAGACAGACGCTGCTTGGTCTGGCGGATCGACGTGGCGCCGACGATGTCGGCCCACTCGTCTTCGAGCGCCGCGTAGATCGCTTCGACGGCGGCGAGCAGTTCCAGGCCCCGCGGCGCGAGGGTGATCCGGCGGCGTCGCGCATCGTCGTCGTCGACATCTCGGTCGAGGAGCTTGTCGGTGATCATGGCGTCGGCGAGTTTGGAGGCGGCTTGCTTGGTGACGCCGAGCTGGGTGGCGAGCTCGGTCGGCGTGATCGGTCCGGGCCGGACGGCGAGCAGCATGAACCCGTAAGCGGGGCGGATGCCGCGCCAGCCGTCGGCGGCGAGGCGTCGGTGGAGCTCGTCGATCATCCAGCGATACGACATCGCGAGGAGTCGCGCCAGCGGGACCGGAGGATCGGTCATTCGGCCCAGGGCGGGATGAACGTGGCGCCGCCGGCGATCGCCTGACCGCCGACCGGCAGGCAGCACAAGAGGCGCAGAACCTCGTTGCCGGCGTTCGACAAGGCGAACTCGGTGCCGGCTGGCACGACGATGGCGTCACCGGTGGAGGCGGTGGCTTCGGTGCTGTCCAGTTGGACGTGGGCCCGACCGGCCAGCACGACGAACACCTCCTCCCGGGTGAGCCGATGCGGCGTGGCGGGCGTGGACGGTTCGATCTCGACCCGCCAGACGGATGTCTCGGCGCTGCCTCGACTGGGCGTGGCGAGCGATGTGAACCGCACGTCCCCGAGGTCGTGGGTGGCTTCGGCCGGGGCGATGATGACAGCTATGGCGATGGTCCTTTCGTCAACCTGATTGATGAACGTACCGGACGGATCACCGATTCGTCAACTAGGTTGAACAGTTGGAGGCGCTCAGCGGCGGGCCACGAACACGTACTCCCGGCTGTCGTCGTCGAACGGCTCGCCGGCGAAGCCGCCGTAGAGCGCCTCCACCTCGAGGCCGGCGACGTCGAGGAGCCCGAGCCACTCGTTCTTCGTGGCCCACCAGAGGGTGCTCTTCGCCCCGTCGTCGAGCACGATGTCGATCCGGTTGTCGCCGACGGAGTAGCGGACCGTGTGCGGTACCGGCTCGTCGTTGTGCACGCCCTCGACACGCGCCGCGAAGTGGTGGTCGAACGCGAAGGCGTTCCAGGCGAACCTCCCGCCCGGCCGGAGCGACGCAGCGACGCGCTCGAAGGTGCGGCGGCGGTCGGCCCACGTTGGCAGGTGCAAGAGCGCCCGGAACGGGCAGTAGATCAGCGCCGCCGGTTCGTCGATGGCGAGGTCGCGCATGTCACCCTCGCGCAGGTCGAGCTCGATGCCCGCCTCGGCGGCACGGGCCCGTGCCTGCTCGAGCATCGCCGCCGAGGAGTCGATGCCGACGACCCGCTGGCCGGTCGCCTGCGCGACCGGGATCGCCACCCGCCCGTTGCCGATCGCCAGCTCGACGAGCGGCCCGCGCGCTTCGCGTGCGAGCTCGACGTAGAAGTCGACATCGGCCGTCATGACGGCCGACCACTCGTCGTACCTGTTCGAGAACGCGTCGTCCCAGCTCATCGCGACGATTGTTGCTGAGTGCGCGTCTACGCCTGAGCCATGACCTCGAAGACCTCGGCCGAGACGAACTGGGTCGGTGCCCCGGGCAGACCTTGTCGAGCTCGCTCGGCTGCTGCGTCCGCGGTCTCCTCGTCCTCGAACAGGATCAAGCTCCGAGTGCGGGTGCCATCACGTGAGCGCATCCACGTGCCGCTCACGAAGCCCGCCCCTTGCTTGATCATCGGGACCGCGACCTGGTGGAGGAACTCGATCGCGCGGTCGGCTTGCGCCTCGTCGATCGTCAGCTCGACAACGAGTCCGTACATGAGTGACTCCTCGTGTGCCCGGTGATGCAGACCGTCATCTCCTATCACAGCTCGCCCACCCGGCGTGATGGTTTGAACGCAGGCCCGGGCCGCCGAACCCCTCGGTGGTCAGTGGCGGTGGACGTCGCGGAACAGGGCGACGAGGTCGTCCCGCACGCCCTCGTCGAGCGGCGGCGGGTCGAGGTAGCCGAGGACGGCGACGGTCGTGCGCAGCTGCTGCAGGTAGGCCGTGCAGGAGTCGCAGTGGGCGAGGTGGTGCTCGACGGCTCGGTGCACGTCGGCGGGGAGCGCGCCTTCGAGGTAGTCCGTCAGCAGCTCGACGACCTGTCGGCACTGCAGCATGGAACGGCGCCGTTCCCGCCAGTCCCGGAGCGCCGCCAACACAGACACGATCATCAGTCTGGCCGGCACGCCGGCCGTCGCAACGATGTCGCCGATTTCACGCCGTGGTCGACCCGACCCCGTCGACCGTCAGCCTCACTCGCTCGTCGTAGAAGGCCACCAGCCCCGCGATCGGCGCCGACTCCCGCAACGGCGTCGGATAGCTCCACCCCAGGTCGACGTGCTCGGCCGTCGGGGTGACGACCGACCACCACACCGCCGTGCCCTTGTACGGGCACATCGATTCGGTCGTGGTCGGCACCAGCATGTCCAGGCGCACGTCCAGCTTCGGCAGGTAGGTCCGTCGGCGCAGCCCGGTCTCGTGGAGGAACGTCGGCCGGTCGGACTCGGCAACGGTGACACCGTCGACGGTGACGACGACGTGGCGCGAGCTGGGCAGGATGTGGATCCGCGTCGACGGGTCCCGCGGGTGCACGAAGATCTCCTCGTCCTCCTCGAACCAGGCATCCGCCGCCGACCAGTCGAACCGCACGCGCCCGTGCAAGCCCTCGATCGGGCTGTCGGCGTACGTCCATGCCGCGTCGACGTGCTCACGACCACCGCCCCGCACGGTGAAGTAGGTCGCCGTGCCCCGGCTCGGCGACCGTTTCGTCGTGGACGACGTGACGAGTGCGCCGTCGGCGACGTCCGCCCTCGGGACGTAGTACTGCGGGTAGTGCGGCCCTTCCCACACGTAGAGGGCGTCGTCGGTGTCGACGATCACGTCACCACCGAGGACGAGACGCACCCGCTTGTGGCTCGGCGCCGTGCGCACCAGTCCTCGGTTCATCGTGACGCAGCCAGGTAGGCATCGCGCACCTCGGGGACGAGCGGGTCGAAGTCGGGCTGGATGCGTCGGTTCAGGTCGCGCAGGTCGGCCCACAGGTCGTAGCTCGACGGGCGGCCCCAGAACCAGTAGCCGCAGTAGATCTTGTCGACGACCAACGCCGGCGCCAAGACCAGCGTGTGGGGCACGCTCGCGGTGTGGTGGGTGTCGGTGTACTCGCGGATGTCGAGGTCCGTCTGCACGACGAGCTCCTCGTCGGCCAGGAACGTCCAGTTGGCGCCGGTCGAGATCTTCAGCTTCGACGTCTCGTGCTGGTCGTTCGGCAGCAGCGAGACGAGCGACGTGAACGCAACGCTGCACCACTCGTGGAACCGCAACAGCTCGCGGTGCATCTGCCGCTCGCGCGGGCAGTGCTCGCCGCGGCTCAGGTGCAGCACCATCGGGTCGTCGCCTTGCAACGTCGACAGTCGGTGGCGCACGCCGTGCTCGTCGGGCAGGACGTAGTCGGGGAATGTGGCTCCGGGGACGATGTCAGCGCGCATCGGTTGCTCCTTGGTGTGTCGGCCGGACGAGCCGGTAGATGCTGGTGGTGGCCGCGACGTAGAGGGTGCCGTCGTCGTCCCAGGCGAGGTTGTGGGGCGCCTCGGGCAGCGTGAGCAGCCCGAGCTTGGTGCCGTCGGGGGCGATGACCCAGATGCCTCCCGGGCCGCACACGAACAGGTTCCCTGCGGCGTCGACCTTGATCCCGTCGATGGCGTCGTCGCCGTCCTCGTTCGTCAGGTCGACGAGCACGGTCGGGTTGGAGATGTCGCTCGAGGCATCGAGGTCGTAGCGCATGACGACCTTGAAGTCGTCGTCCCAGTCGCCGACGTACAGGTGCGCCTCGTCGGGCGAGAGCGCGATCCCGTTCGGCCCGAGCAGGTCGGCGGTGAGCAGGGTGACCTCGCCCTCCCGTACCCGGTAGACGCCGCTGAACGGCAGCTCGCGCTTGGGGTCGTCGGCCTGGCCGGGCAGGCCGAACGGCGGGTCGGTGACGAACAGCGTGCCGTCGGAGCGGTAGACGAGATCGTTGGGGCTGTTGAGGCGCTTGCCGTCGTACCGGTCGGCGAGGACGGTCAGGTCGCCGTGGGGGTTGACCCGCACGACGCGGCGTTCGCCGTGCTGGCAGATCGTCAGCCGACCCTGCGGATCGACGGCCAGCCCGTTGGAGCCCGGCTGGTGGTAGCGGCCGATGTCGACGCCGCTGTAGCCGCTCTTCGGCCGGAAGACGCTCACCCGCCCCTCCGGGGTCCAGCGGTAGATGGTGTTCGTGTTGGGTGCGCTGAACAGCAGCGCGCCGCCCGTCCAGACCGGGCCCTCGGTGAACTCGAAGCCGGTGGCGATCCGCTCCAGCCCGGTGCCCGGCGCCACCACGTCGTCGAGGTGTTCGTCGAGACGACGGACGGCAAGCGGCGCGTCCTCCCCCACGCGCGCCCGTTCGGCTCGGTAGACGTCGAGCGTGGCCGTGCGCACCCAGATGTAGTTGCGCGGCTGGGACGAGACGGGGCCGTTGATGCCGAAGACGGCGAGCTGGAACTGTTGCCCGGGGCGGGCGTCGCGGGTGAGCACGACGCGGTTGGGGGCGTTGAACCCGGAGGCGACGTTGCCGCCGGAATCGCCGAGGGACACGCCGAGCCGGCCGTCGACCCACACCTCGGCGTAGTCGTCGACGACGACCTCGAACACCACCGTGGCGCCGGTCGGGTCGAGGTCACCGAGCCGGTCGGGGATGGTGACGGTCGTGCGGTACCAGTTGGCCGACACCAAACCGGCTCCGAGTCGGAGCTCGAGCTCCGCCGGAGCGAGGATCCGCCAGCCGGAGTCGTCGAAGTCCGCTGGTCCGGCGTGCGGCGCGATGTCGTTGGTCCGGGTCGGCGGGCCGCTCGGGCCGAGGTCGGCGCCGACGGCCACGAAGTCGACGGCCTCGATGGTCGCATCGGCATAGCGCCACGCGGCCCCGACGAGGGCGGCGCCTTCGTCGGTGCGCAGGTCGACCACGGCGTCGGGCCGACCGGGGAGCAGCTGCGGCGGTCCCGGGATCGCGCCGTTCACGACATCACCGTCCACGACGGTCTCGCTCGCTCGAAACTCGCTCCCTCGACTCCGCCTCGTCGCTGGCGCTTCCCTCGGCGGGTGTGTCCACGGCCCGTTCACGACATCACCGTCCACGACGGTCTCGCTCGCTCGAACTCGCTCCCTCGACTCCGCCTCGTCGCTGGCGCTTCCCTCGGCGGGTGCGTCCACGGCCCGGTCACGACATCACCTTGACGACGAGGTAGCGGAACGGGTCGGTGACGGCGACGAACTCGTGCGGCACGGTCTCCGGAATCACGAACAGGTCCCCGGTCGCCAGCTCGGTCGACGTGGCGGCCTCGCCGTCACCGGTCGCGACGGTCGCCCGGCCATCCAAGACGTACATCACGTCGGTCATCCGATCGTGGACCTCGACGGCGCCCGGCCCGGTCCGACGGGCGGCGTCGATCTGGTACGCCGGCTCGTCGACGACCAGGCGGCCAACGGCGAAGGCGTCGTTCATGTCGGCGGCGGCGATGTGCGTCGCCGTCGCCGGTGGCGTGACGAGCATGGAGGCACCGAGCACGGCGAGCTCCTGGTCCTCATCGGCCGAGCTGACCCCGCTGACGCCGATCGCGCCGACGACGACGCCGTCGGTGACGAGCGGGATGCCGCCCTGCAGCGGCACGGCGCCGGCGAGGTGCAGCGCGGATGCCCGACCGCCGGTGGCCTGGTCCTCGAGGTCCTTGCTCGGCCGCCGGTAGATGGCCGACGTCCTGGCGTTGTCGGTGGCGACACCGACGCTGGCGACCTGCGCGTCGTCAGGCCGATGGACGTAGACGAGAGCGCCGCTGGCGTCGACCACGGCGACGACCGGGGCCACGCCGCGACG
>JACCUL010000436.1 GCA_013811855.1 Acidimicrobiia bacterium | reverse complement strand
GGCGAGCACGTGGGTCAGCACGGCCACGGTCACGAACAGGGCCCCACACGCCGCGCCGACCAGCGCCCCGCTGGCCAGGTGGGCGGCGATCGACCCCGGCAGCCGGCGCGCCGCCAACTGACCGGCCAGCGCACCGGCCAGTGCGCCACCGAAGGCGACGGTCCGCAGCCGTTGCGCGACGGGCCGCAGCAGCACGGCGCGCCGGGACACCGGCGCCAGCAGGAGGTGGCGGACGTCCGGCTGCTCGATGGAAACCGGGCCGCCGTCGCTGCCGCTGCGCAGCCCCAGGGCGAACGCCACGACGGCGACGACCCCGATCGCCGTGGGACCGTGGTCCAGCACCGTGCGGACCTGCTCAGGCGTGGCCTCGGTGTCGGGGACGAGGTCGCTGAGGAACGTGACGACGACGGCACCGACGAGCGCCGCCAGGTACACCCGATAGGCGACGTCGAACCACTCCAGCTCGCCGAGCCGACGGAGGCGTCGCGCCCGCCGCAGCTCCTGCACCACGGCGGCGCCATGGGCCCGGGTCGGAGCGCTCGACATGCGGCGCCGCAGGGTACTGGAGCGGCCGCGCGCCGGTGCCGCGGCCGTCGCCGCCCCCATACTTTCCGACCGTGGACGTCGACGCCGCTCAGCTGTTCTTCTCGCTGCTCGCGCTCGTCGCCCTCGGCGGGGCGATGGTCCTGCTCGTCGCTCGCCTCACCGCGACCCGCTCGGCCGCCGCGGCCGGTCTCCTGGCGGCCGTCGACGACGCCGTGCTGTGGCTGGCGTTCCTCGTCGCCGGGACGTCGACCGTCGGCAGCCTCTACTTCTCCGAGGTGGCCGACTACGTGCCGTGCCGGCTGTGTTGGTTCCAGCGCATCGCCATGTACCCGCTCAGCGCGATCCTGCTCGTCGCCGCCGTGCGCGGCGACCGCGGCGTGCGTTGGTACGCCGGGCCGATCGCGGCCATCGGCGCGCTGATCTCCGCCTATCACTTCCTCATCGAGTGGCAGCCGTCGCTGGAGGGCGGGGCCTGCGCCGTCGGCTCCTCGTGCGCCGACATCTGGTTCCGCGAGCTCGGCTTCGTCACTCTCGCGTTCATGGCGTTGAGCGGCTTCGTCACCGTTCTCGTCCTCGTCGTCCCCCGTACCGTCTCGCCGCCAGACCAGGAGATCTCATGATCGCGACCAAGTCGCGCACCCCGCTCGTCATCGTCGCCGTCGTCATCGTCGCCGTCGTCGCCGCCCTCGTGGCCGTGGTCCTCGCCGGAGGTGACGACGACGGCGACGAGGGTGATGCCGCCACGCCGTCGGCCGCGTACCAGGCGGTCGAGGTGACCGGGACGGGGCTGGCGCCGCTGCCCCGCGAGGGCGGGCCGGATCCGGCGTTCGGTCTCGCCGCGCCGGCCCTCGTCGGCTCCGACTACGCCGGCGAGACCGTCGAGGTCACGCCCGGCTCGGACGGTCCACTGATGCTCGTCTTCCTCGCCCACTGGTGCCCCCACTGCAACGCCGAGCTGCCGCGGCTCAACGAGTGGCGCGACAGCGGTGAGGTGCCCGACGACCTCGCGGTCGTCGGGGTCAGCACCGCCGTTGACGACGAGCGCCCGAACTTCCCGCCCGGCAGCTGGTTGGCGGAGAACGATTGGACGTGGCCGGTGCTCGGTGACGACGCCGCGCTGACCGCGGCCGGCGCCTACGGCGTGTCGGGCCTCCCGTTCCTCGTCGTCGTCGGCGACGACGGCACGGTGCTGGCCCGCCACTCCGGCGAGCTGTCCGTCGAGGAGCTCGCCGCCTTCGTCGACACCGCGCTGACCTAACGCCAGGCGGCGGGCACGTCGAGGTGGTCGGTGACGCTGCAGTCGACACCGAACACCACGAACCGATCGAAGGCGCGCAGGAACCAGCGGTCGTGGGTGACCGCGACGACGGTGCCCGTGAACTGTTCCAAGCCGTGCTCCAGCGCCTCGGCCGACACGAGGTCGAGGTTGTCGGTCGGCTCGTCGAGCAGGAGCAGCGTCGCCCCGGATCTCTCGAGCAGGAGGATCTGGAAGCGGGCCTGCTGCCCGCCCGACAGCGTGTCGAACGGCTGCTCGGCGCACCCGTGCAGCTCGTAGCGCCGCAGCATCGACATCGCCGGGCCGCGCACCACGTCGTGGTCGTGGAGGATGTCGAGCAGCGTCCTCCCCGCCCACTCGGGGTGCTCGTGGGTCTGGTGGAACAGTCCCGGGACGACACCGGCGCCGAGCCGGGCGACGCCGTGACGGTCGATGGTCTCGTCGCCGGCGAGGAGCCGCAGGAAGTGGCTCTTGCCGGCGCCGTTCGGACCGAGCACGGCGACGCGCTCGCCGAACGTGACCTCGAGGTCGAACGCGTCGGTCAGGCCGTCGATCTCCAACTGCTCGATGATCACGGCCCGCTTGCCCGTCCGCGCGCCACCGAGGCGGACGTCGATGCGCTGCTGGCGCAGCTCGCCCGGCTTCTCGTGGCGTTCGAGGAAGTGGCGTAGTCGGGTTTCGGCCGCCTTGAGCTTGGGCGCGAACGTGTCCGAGAGCTTGGCCCGCCGGCTCATCTCGGCGACGAGGGCCCGCAGCCGCTGATGTTCCTGGTCGTACAGCGACCGATCCTGGGCCAGCTGCTCGAGGTGGGCCCGCCGCGCCGCGTGATAGCCGGCGAACCCGCCACCGTGGGTCCAGGCGCTGCCGTTGCGCGACACGGCGGCCTCGATGGTCACGATCCGGTTGGTCGTCGCGGCCAGCAGCTCGCGGTCGTGGCTGACGTAGAGGATGGTCTTGCGGCTGGCTCGCAGCTGACGCTCCAGCCACCGTTTCGCTGTGACGTCGAGGAAGTTGTCGGGCTCGTCGAGCAGCAACACGTCGTCCTCACCGCGCAGGAGCACCTCCAACGCCATCCGCTTCTGCTCGCCACCGGAGAACGTGCGCAACGGCCGGTCGGCGACGGCCGTCAGCACGAGGCCCACGGCGCGCGTCGTGCACTCGTCCCACAGCACCTCGAGGGCGTAGCCGCCGCGATCGCCCCAGTCGGCGAGCGCGTCGGCGTACGCGATCGGTTCGTCGCCGGCGCGCCGTTCGGCGACGGCCAACCGATCGGCGGCGTGACGCAGTGGCGGTGGCGCCAGCGAGACGAGCAGTTGGCGGACCGTCGTCGGCGCACCCTCGGTGCTCTCGGCGACGCCGACGAGCTGGCGCATGACGCCGAGCCGGCCGTCGATCGAGAGCGTGCCCTCGGACGGGGTGATCTCGCCGGCGATCAGGCGCATGAGCGTCGACTTACCGACGCCGTTGGCGCCCACGAGCGCGGCCCGGTCGCCGTCGCCGACGGAGAAGCTGACGTCGCGCAGCAGCTCGGTGCCGCCAGGGAGTCGCCACCCGACGTGGCTGACCTGGATCGAACCCACGGTCGGGCGACGCTACGTGGCTGTCCCGTCGGGCGGGGCCAGCGTTTCCGCCCGCCGCAGCACCTCGCGCAACGGCAGCCCGAGCGCGGTTGCGGCGGCGACCGCGTCGTCGTGTTCGACCTTGGTCCGTCCCGCCGCCCGCTTGATCCTGACGGCGTGACCATCGACGTCGACGGTCGACTCCTCACGCGGCTGGGGCCAGCGGGTGACGGTGGTGGCGCGAACGCCGAGGCTGCCCGTCTCGGCCAGGAGCACGGCGGCGAGGTGGTCGGCGTCAGCCGGCCCGGCGAGCGCCGACACCGTGTGTGCCGGTCGACCCTTCTTCATCACGATCGGCGTGGCCCACGCATCGTGGGCGCCGGCGGCCATGAGCGCGACGATGGTGTGGGCGAGCACCTCGCCGGTCACGTCGTCGACGTTGACGGCGAGCTCGACGGCGGCCTGCCCCGGTCCCGGCACACGCGCCGCCGTCACGGTGCCGAGCAGGACCTGCACGACGTTGGCCCGTCCGGGCGGGTCGGCGGTGCCGGCCCCGAACCCGGCCGCGGTCACGGTCATCGGCGGCGGCGGCCCGAACGACTCAGCCAGCGCGGCCAGGAGCGCCACGCCGGTCGGCGTCGACAGCTCCATCGTCGTGTCGA
>JACCUL010000398.1 GCA_013811855.1 Acidimicrobiia bacterium | reverse complement strand
GGCGGACCCACGCCGCGATCGAGCGCGCCGACGAGCGGCTGGCCGTCCGCGTCGAGCGCCTCCGCACCGCCACCGATCGGCCGGTGGTGCATGCCGAACGGGCCGTGACGGGCATGAAGCGCCGCCTGGCCGCCCGCCTGCCCCAGGTACTCGTGTCCGAGCGACGTCACGTCGACGGCATCGAGGCCCGGGTGCGAGCCCTCGACCCGGTGAACGTCCTGGCGCGCGGGTGGAGCATCACCCGCACCATCGACGGCACTGTCGTCCGCCGCCCCGAGGATGTCGCTGCTGGCGACACGTTGGTCACGCAGCTCGCCGGCGGCACGTTGGCGAGCCGTGTCGACACCGGCGACGACCAGCGAACCGGCGACGACGAAAGGACCTCCCCGTGACCGCCGATCCGACCGCCCCCTCGATCCCATCCGGCGCTGATGACGTCGGCTACGCCGCCGCGCTCGAGGAGCTCGACATGATCCTGCGCGAGCTGGAGGGCAGTGACGTGGACGTCGACCGCCTGGCCGATCGGGTCGCCAGGGCCACCGAGCTGATCGCCGTGTGCCGACGCCGGATCGGCACCGCCCGGATGCGCATCGAGGCCGTCATCGCCGACCTCGACGGCGATCTCGAACGGGAGGCCGACGGCTCGGCGCGCGAGCTGTAGACCGCCCCGTCTCTTAGGCTTCGCCGCCGTGCCCGTCGCCGCGCCGCCGAGCCTCGCCACGATCGCCGCCCGGGTCGACGCCCGCATCGAGGACCTGCTGCAGACCGAGCGCGAGCGATGGGCGGCGTTCGACCCCGACCTGGCCGGGCCGTTCGACGAGATCCGTCGCATGGTGCAGTCCGGCGGCAAACGGCTGCGACCGGCGTTCTGCTACTGGGGCTTCGTCGCCGCCGGTGGCGACGGTGCCGACCGGCGGGTCATCGACGCCGGCAGCGCGTTCGAGATGATGCACGCGTTCGCGCTGTTCCACGACGATGTGATGGACGACTCGGCGAGCCGGCGCGGCGCGCCGACCACGCATGCCGTCTACGCCGACACGCATGGCCGCTCGACCTGGGCCGGGGAGGCCCGTCGCTTCGGGGAGGGGGTGGCGATCCTCGTCGGCGACCTCGCCTTCGTCCTGTCCGACCAGCTCCTGGTCGGCGTGCCGGACGATGCGTGGCGCCTGTGGAACGAGCTGCGCATGGAGCTCAACGTCGGTCAGTTCCTCGACATCCTCGGATCCGTCCAGCGGGAGCGGCGGATCGAGAAGGCGGAGCGGATCAGCAGGTACAAGAGCGGCAAGTACACGATCGAGCGGCCGCTCCACATGGGCGCGCTGCTCGCCGCGCCGGATCGTCAGGCGGAGCTGTTGCCGGCGCTCAGCGCGTACGGGCTCCCGCTGGGCGACGCCTTCCAGATGCGTGACGACGTCATCGGCGCGTTCGGCGACTCCTCGCTGACCGGCAAACCCGTCGGCGACGACCTGCGGGAGGGCAAGCCGACGCCACTGCTGTCGCGCGCCGTGGGGTTGGCCGATGACCGCCAACGCCAGGTGCTCGACGTCGTCGGTGACGACGTGCTCGACGGCGACCAGGTCGAGGTGATCCAGCAGGTCATCGTCGAGACGGGCGCCCTCGACGCGCTCGAGGCGCGGATCGAGGAGCTGGCCGGCCAGGCCGTGGCTGCGCTCGATCGGGCCGACATCACCGACGACGCGCGCCGTGAGCTGGCCGCGCTGGCGGCGTTCGTCGTCGCCCGCACGGTCTGATCGTGCGGGTCGTCGTCGTCGGTGCCGGGCTGGGTGGGCTGGCCGCAGCCGCCCACCTCGTCGGCGACGGCCACGAAATCACGGTGCTCGAGCGGGGAAGCCGGCCGGGGGGTCGGGCCGGGGTGGTCGAGCGGGACGGCTTCCGGCTCGACAACGGGCCCGCGGTGATGACGATGCCCGATCTGTTGGAGCGGGTGTTCGCCGCCGCCGGCGCGTCGATGTCCGATCACGTCCGCCTGCGCCCGGTCGACCCGATGTACCGGGCCGTGTTCGCCGACGGCTCCGAGCTTCGAGTGCGTCATGGCCGAGCGGCGATGACCGAGGAGATCAGGGCGTTCTCCGGCGACGCGTCGGCCGTCGCCTTCGGTCGCTTCGCCGACTGGCTGGCCGAGCTGTACCGGGCCGAGATGCCGTCGTTCATCGACGCCGACTTCGACTCGGCCCTCGACCTGGTGCGGCGGTGGCGCGCCGGGCTGCGCCTCGTTCGGCTCGGTGGGTTCGGTCGGCTGGGCCGCAAGGTGGCCTCGTTCTTCGACGACGAGCGGCTGCAGCGGATCTTCGGGTTCCAGTCGATGTACGCCGGCGTGGCGCCGTACGAAGCGCTGGCCCTGTACGCCGTCATCACCTACATGGACTCGATCGTCGGGGTGTCGGTGCCGGACGGCGGGATGCACGCCATCGCCACCGGGCTGGCCGACGCGCTGGGCGCGGCCGGCGTGGAGCTGTGCTACGAGCGACCGGTGACCCGCATCCTGCGCGACGGCGCCGGCCGGGTCAGCGGGGTCGAGGTCGAGGGGGGCGAGCGGATCGCCGCCGACGCCGTCGTGTGCAACGCCGACCTGCCCGTCGCCTACCGCACGCTGCTCGGCGG
>JACCUL010000389.1 GCA_013811855.1 Acidimicrobiia bacterium | reverse complement strand
TGCGCCGGCCGTCGGCGGAGATCCTTCAGCAGCTCGCCAAGGCGCTGAAGATCAGCGTCGAAGCGCTGTACGTGCGGGCCGGACTGCTGACCGACGACGAGTCGACGCCGAACGTGCGCGAGGCGATCGGTCGCGATCCGCAGCTCAGCGGCGAGCAGAAGCAAGCCCTCCTGAACGTCTATGACAGCTTCCTGAAGAGCGGCTGACGTGCAACGGGTGGCGCTGATCTCGCTGCACACGTCCCCGCTGGTGCAGCCCGGCTCGGGGGACAGCGGGGGCATGAACGTCTATGTGCGCGAGGTCGCGTCAGCGCTGGCCCAGGCCGGGGTCGAGTGCACGACGTACACGCGGGCCCACCGCCCCGGCCTCCCCGACGAGGTGGCTGTCGAGCCGGGCCACCGCGTCGTCCACGTCCCGGCCGGCGCGTTCGATCTGCCGAAGGAGGCCCTGGCCGACGAGATCGACGTGTTCACCGCTGGCGTGCAGGATCACATCGCGTCCGGCTCGGGTGTCGACGTCGTCCACGGCAACTACTGGCTGAGCGGTGTCGTCGGCCATCGGCTGAAGCACGCCCTCGACGTGCCGCTGGTGTCGACGTTCCACACGCTGGCGCGGGTGAAGGCCGAAGGCGGCGACCTCGAACCGTCATGGCGCGATCAGGCCGAGGCCGAGGTCATCGGCTGCAGCGACGCCATCTGTGTCAGCTGCCCGGAGGAGGAGCGCCAGTTCCGCCGCCTGTACGGCGATCCCGCCGGGCGGGTCGAGGTGGTGCCGCTCGCCGTCGAGCACGCCTTCTTCGCGCCGGGAGACCGCTGTGGCGCCCGCCAGGCCGTCGGGTTGCCGCTCGACCGACCGGTCGTGCTGTTCGTCGGCCGCATCCAACCGCTGAAGGCGCCGGACGTGGCGATCCGGGCGCTGGCCGAGCTCGGCGATCCCCGGGCGGTGCTCGTCGTCGTCGGCGGGGCCAGCGGCATCGAAGGTGACGATGAGGTCGCCGTCGCCCGGCGGCTCGTGGCGCAGCTCGGCCTCGTTGACCAGGTCGTGTTCGTGCCACCCCAGCCGCACCACATCCTGTCCAGCTTCTACCGCGCCGCCGACGTCGTGATCGTGCCGAGCCGCAGCGAGAGCTTCGGCCTCGTCGCCCTGGAGGCCGCGGCGTGCGGCATCCCCGTCGTGGCGAGCGCCGTCGGGGGGCTCCTCAACATCGTCCACGACGGGGTCACCGGTCTGCTGGTCGACGGGCGTGAGCCGGCCCGCTTCGCGCGCGCCCTGCACCAAGTGCTCGCCGATCCCGCAGGGGCGACGGCGATGGGCGAGGCCGCGGCCGTCAGGGCCCGGCGCTTCACGTGGAGCTTCACGGCCGCCCGGTTGCGTCGCGTGTACCACGACCTCGTCGCCGAACCGCAGCGCCAGCTGGTCGCCTGTTCGTGACCGACGCCTGGGATGGCGCCGCGCTCGACGCGCTGGACTCACAGATCGGCGGTTGGCTGCACGGTCTGGCGGCGACGTTGCCCGTTGAGGCCGTCGAGCGGGCCGAGGGCGACGTCCGGCGCTGGTATGTCCGCTTGCGCGGTGACGACAAGGACTTCACGACCGTGTGGCTGACGCTCGGCCAGCGCACGTTGCGCTACGAGACATACGTGCTCCCGGCGCCCGCGGAGCACGCCGCCGAGCTCTACGAGCAGCTGCTGCGGCGCAACGAGCGGCTCGTCGGCGTCCACTTCTCGATCGGTGTCGAAGACGCCGTGTTCCTACGCGGCGAGCTCCCCGTCGGAGCCGTCGACGAGGCGGAGCTCGATCGGGCCATCGGCACGCTGTACGCCACCGTGGAGCAATGCTTCCGCGGTCTCGTCGGCCTGGCCTTCGGCTCGCGCCAGCGCGCTAGGCACGACGGGCGGTAGACGTTTCCGGTTTCCCCGCCTCGTGACACCCAGGGAGGGTGCGCCCGGGCCGTCGCACCTCGGGGATGTCGGTCCACCGGCGGCGGCCCGGGTTTAGCGTGACCCGATGACTCACGAGCTCGTCATCGTCGGTGGCGGCAACATGGGCGCCGCGCTGCTCGGCGGGTTGCTGACCGCCGGCGTCGCCGCCGACACGATCGCCGTCGTCGAGACGGCCGCGGCGCGGCGCGACGAGCTGCGCCGGCAGTTCCCCGGCGTCACGGTCGCCGACACC
>JACCUL010000364.1 GCA_013811855.1 Acidimicrobiia bacterium | reverse complement strand
CGGTCGGGAAGGACGCGCTGCTGGAGGCGATCGATCGCCTACCGCCGGCCCGCCGCCGCCTCCGTCTCGTCGTGACGGTCGGGCGCCTCCATCCCGTGAAGGGCATCGGGCGCCTCGTCCACGCCTGGATCAGCGACGAACGGTTGCGGGCGACGACGAACCTGGTCGTGATCGGCGGCGACCTGGCGGCGCCGACGCCGGGCGAGCGCATGGTGCTGGCCGACATCGAGCGCATCACGTCCAGCCACGGCCACACCGACGGGCTGATCCTCCTCGGCCACCGGGCGCACGACGAGGTCGCCCGCGCGCTGTCGTTCGCCGCCGGGAGATCGCCGAGCTCGCCGCCGTGCGGCATCTACGTCGGTGGGGCCGCCAAGGAGGAGTTCGGCCTGGCGATCGTGGAAGCCCTGGCCGCCGGCCTGCCGGTCGTCGCCCCCGATGCCGGCGGTCCGCCCACGTACGTCGAGCACGGGGCGAGCGGCGTGCTCGTCGACACGACCGATCCCGTCGCGCTCGCCGCCGCCATGCACGCCGCGCTTGCCATGGCCGACGCCGAGGGTCGGGCCGACCGCGTCTCGGCGTCGATCCTGGCCCGGTTCACGATCGATCGCACGGCCGACGGCCTGCTCGACCTCTATCGGCGGACGACGACGGCGTGAAGCTGCTCTTGGTGTCGCCGGACTACGCGTCGCACTACCTTCCGCTCTCGGCCATCGGCACGGAGGCGGCGACCGTCGGCGCCGACGTCGTCGTGACGACGGGCCCGGCCATGGCCGAGCGAGTGGCCGCCGACAAGTTCCGCTGGCGCCGGCTCGACATGTCCCGCGGGAGCAACCCGGGCGTCCTTGGCACCCCCGACATCCAGCCGGCCGACGTCGCGAACCTGACGGCGTTCTTCGAGGCCACGCGCCGCGGCATGGTCCCGACGCTGCACTACCAAGCCACGGCGCGAGCGGCCGACCTGTTGTGGGAACCGGCCTCAGTGGCGAGGGCCATGCTGACCATCGTCGACGAGGAGGAACCCGATGCCGTGCTCGTCGACCACCTGGCGCTCTCCGCGACGTTGGCGCTCCGGGCCGGCGGGCACCCGTACACCACGTTCGTGCCCGGCCATCCGTCGCAACTACCGGTCGGCGACGAGGTGTACGGGTTCCCGACGTCTTGGCCGCACGCCTTCGTCCCCCGCGTCGACGAGCTGCACGCCCTGCGCGAGCGGTGCGAGGACGTGACGGCCACCGTGACCGCGCTCTACAACTCGGTGCTGCGGAAGCTCGACGCGGGCGCCGCGCTCGTGGAGGACGCGTTCGGCGCCCACGGGCGCGACGTCCTGTACAACTCGCCGGCCGAGCTGCACCCGCCACTGCGGGAACCGCTGCTGCCGACCCGCCACCTCTTCCTGGGCGGCTGCCCGAGGTCCGAAGCGCTCGATCCCGCGTCGGCGGCGTGGCTCGACGCCGGCCACGGTGAACCGTTCGTCTACGTGTCGTTCGGGACGTTCCTCTCGGCGCGCCAAGACGTGCTGGCGCGCGTCGTCGCGGCACTGCGCAGCATCGACGCCCGCGTCGCCTTGTCGCTCGGTGTGGCCGATCCGACCGCGCTGGGCCGGATGCCCGACACGTGGCTCGTGGCCCCGGTCCTGCCGCAGGTCGCCCTGCTGGCTTACGCCGGCGCGGTCGTGACCCACGGTGGCAACAACACCGTCTCGGAGTCGCTCGCCGCCGGGCGGCCAATGGTCGTGCTGCCGTTCTCGACCGACCAGTTCTCGACGGCCAGCGACCTCGAACGGACCGGCCACGCCGTGGTGGCCGACCCGAACACGGCGACGGTGGCCGACATCGCCCGCGCCATCACCGCCACGTTCGGTCACACGGCAATCAGCAGGGCGAGGGCCGTCGCCGACACGATGGGATGGCGCAGCGGAGCCGAGCGGGCGGCGGCGCGGATCCTGACCTCGGCCGGCACGATCACACGCTGACGAGCGACAACGCCAACCGGCGGCGCACGTCGTCGTCGGCGAGCCGAGCGCTCGCCGTCTCCCGGACCCGAGCCAGCACGGGAGCCATCTTCTCGGCGTTCATCGAGTCGCCGCGCATGACCTCGAGGTCGGCGGCCGTGGGTTGGAACGTGACGACCTCGCAGCCCCGCCGGCGCAGGCCCGTCACCTCACGGCCCAACGCCAGCCGGGCCACCTGGCGCACCGCCACATCGGCGGTGAACGGCGCGTTGCGGACGGCGGACATCGGCGCGCTGACGATGACGAGATCGGGACGGTCCGTTCGGACGACGTCGGCGTTGGTGGTCGAGTGGATCCCACCATCGACGTACCGCACGCCGTTGATCTCGACCGGCGCGAAGAAAGCAGGGATGGCACACGACGCCTCGACGGCCGCGCCCACCGAGACTCGCGGAGCGGACCGACCGTCGAACACGGTGCGGCGCCCGCTGTCGAGGCCGACGGCGACGAGGCGCAGGTCGGCGTCGGGCCAGCCGGCACCGAAGAGCGCCACGAACGGGGCACCGATCGACGCCGTCGGCACGCGACCGGCAGGCAGCACGGCCGCGGCGAGCGAACCCGGCCGGATCTCCCACGGGGCCCTGAGCGCCCGGGCCAGCCGGGCCGGCGATGCCATGCCGCCGCCGTTCTCCCTTCGCGGGGCGTGACGGGCGGGCGACGCCAGCAGTGC
>JACCUL010000361.1 GCA_013811855.1 Acidimicrobiia bacterium | reverse complement strand
GGTGTCGTCGCCGGCTCGGCCTCGACGGGACGAGCCGGCGTCGACCACTACCCGGGCGACGAACGTCGATGAGCCGACGTCGACCTACACATTGCCCGACGTCGTCGAGCTCCCGGAACCTGCGCCGACACCGGCCGATCCCGAGGCGCCCGAACCGGTGGTCGAGCTGGGTTCGATCGCCATCCCGGCGATCGGCATCGAGCGGACACTGTTCGAGGGCATCCGCATCCCCACCTACGACCTCGGTCCCGGGCACTGGCCCGGCACGGCGATGCCCGGCCGCATCGGCAACATGGTGATCGGTGGACACCGCACGAGCCGCAACGCCGACTTCTACGCGCTCGATCAGCTCCGGCCCGGCGACGAGATGCTCGTGACCGACGCCAAGGGCCGGACGTTCCGCTACGTCGTGGAGCGGTCCGAGATCACCGACCCGCTCGCCGCGCTCCGGATCGTCAACCAGACGCCGGACAAGACGGCCACGCTTTTCGCCTGCCATCCGCCGGGCGAGATCACCCAACGGATCGTCGTCCACCTCGCCCTCATGCCGTAACCCGACCGGCCGCCGGCCTGTCAGGCTGGTGGGATGGACGCCCCGCCGCGCTCGCTCGACGAGCGCCTCCGCGACACCGCCGCGCTGCTGTCGGCCACCGGGGCCGACACGTGGGTGGCCACAGCCTCCGCCGCCGGCGAGGCGTACCTGGTCCCGCTGTCGTTCGGCTGGACCGGGGAGGCCGTCGTCCTCGTCACCGAGCGGCGCTCGCCGACGGCCCGCAACCTGATCGCCAAACGCGGGGCTCGACTGGCCTTCGGCGGGACGCGCGACGTCGTGATGGTCGACGGCGAGCTCGCGGGTGAGCCGGCCGCCGTCCCCGATGCCGATGCCGAGCTCGTCGAGGTGTTCGTCACCCAGTCGGGCTGGGATCCCCGCCCGATGGGTGACGCCGCCGACTACGACGTGTTCGCCGTCCGGCCGGTGGGCGTGCAGGCGTGGCGGGAGGGCAATGAGATCGCCGGGCGCACGCTGATGCGCGACGGCGAGTGGCTCGGGCCGGTCGACGTACGGTGACGATGATGCGTCGCGGGGTCCTCCTCCTGGTGGCGACGGTGCTCGCCGTGACGTCGACGTCGTGCGACGACGACGGATCGTCGAGCGAGACCACCGAATCGCCGGCGACGACCACGCCGCCGACCCTCGACCGCGGTGAACCTGGGCCCGTCGTCCCCATCGTCGCCACCGAGACCCGCCCGCTGCTGACGATGACGCTCGTCGGCTACGAGGGCGCACCGGACCTCCTGCGACCGGCCGACCTGGCCGACCTCTACGTCTACCCCGACGGCGTCGTCGTGCGGATCATTCGCAACGGGCGCCGCGATCAGCTCGAGTCGACCACCCGCCGGGTCACCGAGCGGCGACTCACGAGCCTCGTCACGCTGGCGGCCTCCGCCGGGCTGGTCGGCGGTGGGGTCCAGCCGCAGCTCGCCGCACCGTTCGCCAGCGAGGACGGAGGTGGCGTGCGGTTCACGCTGCGCGGCGGCAACCGCACGACCAGCAGACTGGTCGACCTCATCGACATCGATTCCGTCGACGACGGCGCCGCCCGCCTGGCCTTCGGCGCCCTGTACGACGATCTGGCGTCGTTGGCCGGCGATGGGCGCCGCACCGCGATCCAGCGCTGGATCGTCACCGCCGAGCCGGTCGCAGGGTTCCCGGCTGAACGCGGTCAATGGCGGGGCATCGATCTCGACGCTCTCGAGTGGACCGACCTCAGCGACGGTCGGCGCTGCGCCGTGGTCGACCGTCCGCGCTGGAAGGTGTCGGCCGATGTCCCGATGATCGTCAGGGTCGGCCGGGAGATCTACTCGCGTCGTCCGCTGCTGCGCCACGAGCGCAACTGTCGTGACGTCCCTTCGTGGCGCGACGCGCTCGGCCTGACCAGCGCGGCGCAGACGTTCGAGGCCCTCCCGGAGGCCGACGAGTAGGTGCCGCCCTTCTGGGTGCGGATCGTCTCGATCCTGAGACGCTGCCACGCCCAGATCGTGAGATGAGACACATCGCACCCAGATGGTCGCGGCGCGGCGGTCAGACGGTCTTGACGATCAGGACGTCGCAGGGGGCCTTGTGGGCGACGTCGTTGGCGACGGCGCCGAGGACCCGCTGGACGCCCTGCATGCGCCGGTTGCCGACGACGATCAGGTCGGCGTCGAGGCGCTCGGCCTCGTCGAGCAGGGCCGCGGCCGGCTTGGCCTCCTGTACGCCGACGGTGACCGTGAGCCCGGACGTGCGCAGCGTCGAGGCGAGCTGCTCGGAGATCTGCTCGGCCTCCGTGAGCGCGGAGATCACGAACTTGTCCGACCCGACGCCGACCTCCGTCGTGCCGCCGCCGCTGTAGGCGCACACGACGTGGACCGAGGCGCCGGTGACCCGGGCCAGCTCGGCCGCCCGCTCGGCGGCCTTGGCCGCGGTGTCCGATCCATCCGTTCCGACGACGTACAACGACATGGCACTCATGATGGCACCTCCGACGGGGCCTGCTGTCCGGTCAGCGCCGGCGCGGCGTCGACAGCTCCCGACGATCTGTGAGCCGTCGACGCGGGTTTCCGCGGTCTCGGCTCACACTTCGGTCGGACGGACGCCCCCTCAGCGGTCGTGCTCGGAGACGAACCGTTCCAGCTCGTCGACGAACCGGGGCCACGCCGGCTCGGTGCTGGTGAGGATGTGGTTCTCGCCGTTGAGGAGGACGAGCCGGCTGTCGGGGATCAGCGTGGCGAGCTCGCGGGCCAGCGCCATGGGCACGCGGTGGTCGCCACGGGCGTGGAGGATCAGCGTCGGACACGTCACATTGACGGCCTCGGCGGTCACGTCGATTTGGGCGAACGTCTCCATGAACCGGGCCGCGTTCGCCGCCGACGACGTCCGTCGCTGCAGCTCGTTGAACTCGTCCCACTGGCTGCGGGTCCCGCCGGGCAGGAACTGCGAGGTGAACACCTGCCGGACGACGGATCGTCGCGTCCCCAGCCGACGCGGGCCAGTTCGACGTCGAGCGCGGCCTCCGCGCTGGCGTCGGCGTCGTCGCCGTCGTCGGCCCGCACCTGCCGGCCCCGCCCGTACGCGCCGTAGAGCACGAGGCAGCTGACCCGCTCGGGATGGCGGGCGGCGTAGGCGACGGCGACGGCGCCGCCTTGAGACACGCCGAGCAGCGGGAAGCGCTCCAGACCGACCTGGTCGACGACCAGTCGGAGATCGTCGACCCAGACCTCGAAGTCGAAGCGGTCGACGTCCCAGGCCGACAGCCCACACCCGCGCTCGTCGTAGCGCACCAGCGAGTGGTGAGCCGAGAGGGCTTCCAGCCAGTGCCGCCAGACCGGGCTCTCCCTGTCGTAGTCGAGGTGGCTCAGCCAGTTGGCCGCCTTGACGAGCGGCGGGCCCGACCCGGCGACGGCGTAGGCGATCCCGGTGCCGTCCGGCGCGACGCAGAACCGCAGGTCCTGGTCGAGCGGTGGACGGGTGATCGCCGGCTCGGCGGGGTCGGCCGGCTCGCCGACGTCCGCGACGGCGACCGGCGCGTTGCTCAGCTCGGCGACGAACTGGTAGCCGCGGCCGAACGCCGTGCGGATCACCCGCTGCGCGGTCCCGGTGTCGTTGACCGCCTTGCGGGCGGCCATCACCCGACTGGTCAAGGCCGACTCGCTGA
>JACCUL010000341.1 GCA_013811855.1 Acidimicrobiia bacterium | reverse complement strand
GAGGTGCTCGTCGACGGCGGCGGTCACCGCACGAGCTCCAGCGCCGGTGGTGACGACACGGTCCGGATCTCCCGCCGTAGCAGTCGCGGCACGCGGGCGGCCAACAGCCCGGCGTCGACGGCCCGGGCGACCGCTGGATCGATGCTGATCCGGGCGATGACCGGGGCGCCGATGGCGGCCTCGACGTCGCGGGCCCGCAAGGCCCGTCCGGGTTCCTCGACGAGGACCACCCCGTCGGGCCGTGGCGCCATGGTGACGGCGCGACGCAGCGACAGGTAGCAGGCGCGGGTCACGAGCAACCCGAGGGTCGTACCGGCGCCGAACAGCGCGGCCGGTGGTGGCCCGCTGCCGGCGTCGACGATCACCGGGCGGCCGCGCTCGGCCCACCACGTGACCAGCTCGGGCCAACGGGGTGACTCGGCATCGACCGCACCGCGGCCGCGCGGCACGAGGCCCGTGGAACGATCGACGTCGATGACGAGGTCGTCCACCGCGGCGGGCGGGGCGGCGTCGGCCGCGAGCCAGTCGGCGATGCCCTGACCGACCGGCTCGGGCAGCCCGAGAACCGACGGCAGCTCGCCGTCGAGGTCGACCAGCGTCGTCGGCGCGGGGTTGGAGAGGGCGAGCGTGGCGGCCACGACGGTCGTACCGCTCCCGCCCTTCGCCGACCAGCACACGGTGACCGTCATGGAGTACCTCCCGGGTGGAGCTCGCCTTCGCGAGCCTCTCGTCCTAGGGGGATGTCGGTGGGCCGGCGAACGTAGCGATCGCCGTGCGCCGCGCCAACGCGTCGACGAACTGTTGGGCGCAACCGGCCGGAGGCGGCCGGGATCAGCTCACAGAACGGGTCAGGTCGGCCACGTTGACCATCGGCTCCTCGGCCAAGAAGGCGACGAGGTTGGCGAAGAAGATCTCCACCGACCCGGCCTCGGCATCCTTCGCCGACCCGGACGAGTGCGGCGTGACGATGACGTTCGGGGCGTCCCAGAGCGGGCTGTCGGCGGGGAGTGGCTCCGTCCGGAAGACATCGAGGCCGGCCCCACCCAGTCGTCGCCCTCGGAGGGCCGCCGCCAGGGCGTCCTCGTCGACGAGCTCGCCGCGGCCGACGTTGACGAACACCGCCCCCGGTTGCATCCGCCCGATCACGTCTGCCGAGACGATGCCGCGGGTGTCGTCGGTCAGCGGCAGGGCGACCACGAGCACGTCGACGGCGGCGGCCAGGTCGGGCAACCGCGCCAGCGGCCAGGTCGGGCACGGCTCGTCGCCGTCGACGACGCGACGCATGCCGATCGGGCGCATGCCGATCGCCGCGCTCATGCGGATGACCTCCCGCCCTATCGGGCCCATGCCGACGACGCCGATCGTGCGACCGTCGAGATCGTCGAACGACTGCGGCGACCAGTCGTGGGAGGCCTGCGCCCGCAGCAGGCGCGGGAGGTCGCGACTGAGCGCCAACAGGTACATGAGCACCGAGCGGGCGATGGGCCCGGCCGCGGCGCCAGAGGATGTCGTGACCGTGACGCCCCGCTCGGCCAACGTGCGGAACACCGGGTCGTCGACGCCGGCCGAGAACGTGTGCAGCCAGCGCAGGTTCGGCGCCCGCAGCGCGGCACCCATGAAGTTGACCGAGCGGTCCGGCCACGCATCAGCCGAGAAGTAGGCGAGCTCGATGGCGTCCAACGAGTCCTGGTCGACGACGGCGTCGGCGTTCAGCGTGACGTTGGAGACGCCGGGCGCCAGCGCGGTGACGCGGTGGCCGTGACACTCGTCGAACCCGTCGGTGCAGAAGAGTGCCGGGCGACCCGGCCGGGTCACGAGGAACGCAGTTGCTTGACTGCCAGCGCGGCGAGGGCGACGAGGATGACGATCAGCAGCGAGCGCTTCATGCGCTGACCCTACAGATCGTCGGCGATCACCACCGCAGGGTCATGGGGTCGGTGTCGACCGCTGGGCGATGCGGATGTGGTTGCCGAACGGGTCGCGGAAGCCGAAGTCGATGCCGTAGCTCTGCTCGGTCGGCGGCTCGGTGAGCTCGACGCCCTTGGCCTCCAACTCGGCGTGCGCCCGGTGGGCGTCGTCGGTGTTGAAGAAGAGCGTGCCGCCGGAGCAGCCCTTGCTCACCATCTCGCGCACGGCGTCCGTCGTCGCGGGGTCGTAGACGGGCGGCTTTGGGGTCTCGAGAAGGATCTCCCGGTTCGGGTCGCCGACCACACGGACGGTGAGCCAGCGCATGAAGCCGAGGTCGATGTCGTTGGCGACCTCGAGGCCGAGCTTGCCGACGTAGAAGTCGAGAGCCTCGTCCTGGTCGAGGACGAAGATCTGGGAGATGGCCAGTGAGGTGATCATGGTGGCGACGGTACGGACGGACGCTGTCCCGATGCTTCTCCGAAACTGCTCACTTCCGGCGCTGGGTTGGTGAACGTGCTCGGTCGGGTCCACGCCATGGCGAAGCACGACGGCACGGGGTGCACGATGCCGCGGCTGCGGTAGACCGTCGGGGACTCGCCGACGATGGCGGTGAACGTCCGGCTGAAGGTGCCGAGGCTGGCGAACCCGGTGTCGAAGCAGATGGCCGTGACGCGGCGGTCCGTCGTGCGCAGCAGGAACATGGCCCGCTCGACGCGACGGCGCTGCAGGTACCGGTGCGGTGTCTCGCCGAACACCGAGCGGAACGTGCGGATGAAGTGGGCCTCGGAGACGAGGGCGATGCCGGCGAGGGCGGCAATGTCGAGCGGTTCGGCGTAGGCCCGATCCATGGCGTCCCGAGCCCGCAGCATCCGCCGGTTGGTGTCCTCCGTCGCCCGGCTCATCGCCACTCGCTGCCGCGACCGCCGACGCCTGCCGGCGGCCGGGTCACGTCGGCCGCGATCTATCGCTCGCCCGTTCGGTCGTGCCGAAGTTCCTCGACGTACCGCACACCCTCGGTCGTGAGCTGGGCCGCGCGGCCCTGCGTCATGTGAGCGAGGAAGCCACGCTGCACGAGCCCGTCGGCAGCCTGCTTCGCCTCGTCGCTCGAGAGCCCCAACGCGGTGCCGACGTCGATCACGTTGACGAACCCGATGCTCGTGCCGTCCACAGCGTCGTAGATCGCCTCGATCACCTTGTCCCGTGACACCTTCTCACTCGCCATCCACCGAAGGTACGCCGCGACGGCCTGCAGCCTGGACACAGACCGGTCGAAGGGGTCTGGGAGGCCGGCGGCGTTCGAAGCGTCGGTCGCCATCGTTCGAGCCCTTCCCCGCGGCGGCGCCCGATCATTGCTCGGGGTCCGTGGCGGGGAGCGACAGGCCACCCGGCTATAGTCCCGCTCAGCCCCGCTGCCAGCTTCCACCAGCCGGTAGCGGGGCTTCGGACGTTCCAAGGCCGATTCGTGGGTCAAGACGGGGTCTCGTCTGCTCGGCGCTCGGTATGGCTGAGCGAGGGCGCAGGCGACTCGATCTCGGCGTACGCAGGGACGATGTAGCGGAGGTGGACGGGAATCGAACCCG
>JACCUL010000334.1 GCA_013811855.1 Acidimicrobiia bacterium | reverse complement strand
GTCCAGGCCTGCATCTCCGGCGCGCTCGCCCGGGCGGCGGCCTGCGACGGGTGGTTGGCGAGGCGGGCGACGTTGCGCGTGATCAGACCCTTGCGCTCGGCGTCGTTGAGCATCTTGTTGAAGGCCGTGTGAACGTGCTGGACGCTGCTCATGGCAAGTCCGCTGCCGTCCTGCCGCCCCGTACGCAGAAGGTCGGCGTAGAGGGCGTCGACGTCAGTGACGCGGAGGTCCTGCAGCGCCATGCCGCCAAGGCGCGGCAGGACATAGTTCTTGAACACTTGCCGGTAGCCGAACAGCGTCGAGGGACGACGTCCTTGGTTCGTCAGCCCGTCGAGCCACGGCTCGAGGAACTCGGCCACCGTCAGGCGCGTCGGCTGCACGAAGTTGCCGGCGTGGTGGGCGCCGAGGAACCGGGCGAGCTCGTCCTTCGCCGCGTGCTTCGTTCGGAACGAACGCTTCAGCTGACGGCGGCGTCCAGCCTCCTGCCACGTGGCGTGCATGACCCACGACGAGGGGCCCGCGCGGGTCTTCCGACGGTAGATCGTGCCGCTGGCCACGGACCAAACCTAGCAGATAGCGTTACCACAGCGTTACCACGGACCCCTTCGAGGGTTCGACCACTGCCGTCGATATCGGTCTAGCTGGGGTTATGCGGCGCTCCCGGCAGGATTCGAACCTGCGACACACGGTTTAGGAAACCGATGCACTATCCCCTGAGCTACGGGAGCTGGACCGACGTCAGGTTACGCGGGTGCTCTTCGTCGACGGCCGGCCGCTTCGGCGACGAGGAATGTGCGAATTCGACCGCACGAGCGCTCCGAGCCGCATACGGTCCGGCGGTTCGGCCACAGGGCACGAGGGAGTGAGCCGTGGACTTCGTTGCGTATCACGACTCTGACGGCGCGTACCACCAGTCCCGTTTCACCACGTTGTACCCGCAGGGGTATCGGCTCATCTCGCTGAGCGTGTACCAGCCGGCCAACCCGCTCTACGCGGCGGTGTGGGTCCGGCGGGCGGGACCGGACTGGTCCGCAGTCCACAACATCGACGCCGCGCAGTACCAGAACGCGTTCAACAGCGCCACCGCGGCCGGCATGCACCCGACGATTCTCAGCGTGGCCGGACCGGCGGCGAGCCCCGTGTTCGCCGGCGTCTTCGAGCAGCGACCCGGTCCGGTGCCGTTGACCCGGTTCGGGTTGACCTCGGGCGCCGCCTCCGATCCGAACACGATCCAACACTGGGACGAGGAGGCGCACACCAACGGGTGGCGGATGACCTGTGGCGCCGTGTACGGCGACCCCGGGTCGCCACGGTACGCGGGGATCTGGCCGGGCAACGATCGCCGGCTGGCGTGGAGCGCGGCGGGCATCGCCGACAGCGCGACGGACTACCAGCGGCGCTTCGACGCCCAGGTCTCCGGCTGGGCCCGGCCCGCGTATGTCGCGCTCGACGGCGACGGCCGCTACCTGTCGATCTTCGTCGACGACCAGATCGGCCCGTGGGTCGCCCGCCACAGCCTCACCAGCGCGCAGTACCAGGCCGAGTTCGACCGGCTCGTCCCGCTCGGCTTCTATCCGATCTGCGTCCAGGGCGGCGGCAGCGGTGCGGCCCGGCGCTTCGCCGTCTTGTTCGCCAAGCAGGAGACCCCGCTCGCGAGGCAGTGGATATCGGTTGGACTGGGCACCGCCCCCGCTGTCGATGCCGTCATGCAGGCGACCCTGACGGAGGCCGGTGTCCGAGGCGCCTCGCTGTCCGTGGTCCGCAACACCCACCTCGTGTTCACCCGCGGGTACACCTGGGCCGAGCCCGGCTATCCGACGGTGCTGCCGACGACACCGTTCCGCGTCGCCAGCGTGTCGAAGATGTTCGCCGGCCTCGCCATCCACCAGCTGATCGCCGAGGGCAAGCTGGCGCTCACCGACACCGCCCAGAGCGTGCTCAACGTGACCACGCCGAACGGGTCCGCCCCGCCGGCCGATTTCAGCGCCATCACGATCGAGGACCTCCTCATCCACCGCAGCCGGGTACGTCCCGACTGGGCGCTCGACCGGAGCGTCGCCCAGGCGTTCAACAAGGCCCTGCCGGTCAACGAGCGGGAGACGGCGTCGTACGTGGCGTCGCTCGGGCTCCTCGCCACGGCGCCGGACTACAACAACTTCGGCTACGAGCTACTCGGCATGGTCGTCGCCCGCCGGCGCAACGCGGCGTCGTTCGCCGACGCCATCAAGACGACGATCCTCGACCCGCTGCAGATGACCCGCACTCGTAGTGCCACCTCGCTCGTCGGCCAAGCGTTCACCGACGAGGCCCGCTACCACCGCACGGGCGAGGATCGACTCGATCTCGTCGTCCAGCGGAGCGTCATGACCGCCGACGAACCCCTCGTCGCCGACGTCTACGGCAACCTCCACCTCGAGCAGTCGCAGGCCACCGGCGGACTGTCGTCCGCGGCGGTCGACCTGGCGCGCGTGATCGCGGCGATGAATCGCAACCGCAAGAACCCGATGCTCAGCCGGGCCGCCCTGCTCTCGTTGCTCGACCTCGCCGCCCACTCCGGACGACCGCGGGCTGGACACGGCTTCGACGGTGTCACCTTCGACGGGACGACGTACCACGCGTCGAAGGGCGGTTACCTCTTCACCTCGCAGAACGTCGTCAGCTTCACCCTCGACGGCATCGGGATCGCGCTCTGTTACAACGGCGTCAACGATCAGGTGCTCTTCCGGCAGCGATGGCCGCAGATCGACGCCGCGATCCGCGCCACCGCCTGGTCGGCCAAGCGGGACCACTTCCCGGACTACGGCATGGCGCGCCTGGCCTGACCCGAGCGCGCCCGGGACGGGTCGCCATGGCGCGGAGCCGGCCCGAGTAGCGGAACTCGCCAACTCGGCTGACAGGGTGGGGCGATGGCCTCCCCCCTGCGCCTGCCCGTCGCCGACGGCATCTCGCTCGCCGCCGACGCCTACGGCTCCCCCGCCGACCCGCCTGTCGTGCTGTTCCACGGGGGTGGGCAGACCCGCCACTCGTGGGACAACACGGCCCGGGCGCTCGGGGCGGCGGGGTGGTACTCGATGACCGTCGACCTGCGCGGCCACGGCGAGAGCGAGTGGTCACCCGACGGCAACTACCACCTCGAGCGATTCGCCGCCGACATCGTGGCGGTCTGCGACGGGCTGTCGGCCCCGCCGGCCCTCGTCGGGGCGTCGCTCGGTGGGATCGCCAGCCTGCTCGCCATCGGCGAGGCCGACCATCCGATCGCCGCCGGACTGGTGCTGGTCGACGTCGCACCGCGGGTCGAGCCCGCCGGGGTCGAGCGCATCCGGGCGTTCATGCGCCAGGGGCTCGACGGGTTCGCCTCGCTGGAGGAGGCGGCCGACGCGATCCAGACCTACAACCCGCACCGGTCGCGGCCGTCTGACCTGTCGGGCCTCAAGAAGAACCTCCGCCTCCACGACGACGGGCGGTGGCACTGGCACTGGGACCCTCGCTTCATGGGGCTGCGGCCGACCGCCGGCGAAGGCGGCATCGACGGCCTGCCCAACGAGCGCTTCGTCCCCCACGAGCGGCTGGAAGCGGCGGCGACACGGGTGACGATCCCCACGCTGATCGTGCGCGGCATGCAGAGCGATCTGCTCAGCGAGGAGGGCGCCGCCCACCTGCGCTCGCTGATCCCCCACGCCCGCCAGGTCGACGTCGCCGGCGCCGGGCACATGGTCGCTGGCGATCGCAACGACCGCTTCAACGTCGCCGTCGTCGACTTCCTCGACACCGTCGTGCCCGCCCCGGCACCGCCGTCGTAACAGGGATCGGCCCGGGCCGGCCGTAGCGTCGATCCCCCGTGCTGATCCGCTCCGACATCCGCAACGTGGCCATCGTGGCCCACGTCGACCACGGCAAGACCACATTGGTCGACCAGATGCTGTGGCAGTCCGGTGCGTTCCGGGCCAACCAGGACGTCGCCGAGCGGGTCATGGACTCGATGGACCTGGAGCGCGAGAAGGGCATCACGATCCTCGCCAAGAACACGGCCGTGCGCTACCACCACGCCGACGGCGACGTGACCATCAACATCGTCGACACCCCCGGCCACGCCGACTTCGGCGGCGAGGTCGAGCGGGCGCTGTCGATGGTCGACGGCGTGCTGCTGCTCGTCGACGCCTCCGAGGGCCCGCTCCCCCAGACCCGCTTCGTCCTCCGCAAGACGCTCGAGGCCGACCTGCCGGTGATCCTCGTGATCAACAAGGTCGACCGTCCCGACGCCCGCATCGCCGAGGTCGTCCACGAGGTCGAGGAGCTGTTCCTCGACCTCGACGCCGCCGTCGACCAACTCGACTTCCCGATCGTCTACTGCGTCTCCCGCGAGGGCACGGCGTCGATGGAGCGCCCGGCCGACGGCGCCGGTCTGCCCGAGGGCACGCTGCACCCGCTGCTCGACCTACTCGTCGAGCGCATCCCCGCGCCCACCTACGACCCCGACGTGCCGCTGCAGGCGCTCGTCACCAACCTCGACGCCTCTCCGTACGTCGGGCGCCTGGCCCTGTGCCGGGTCCGCTCGGGCACGCTGCGCAAGGGCAAGCCGGTGGCCTGGTGCCGCACCGACGGCACCATCGAACGGGCCCGCATCGCCGAGCTCTACATCACCGACGCCCTCGACCGGGTGCCGGCCGACGAGGCCGGGCCGGGTGAGATCGTCGCCGTGGCCGGCATCCCCGAAATCACCATCGGCGAGACGCTGGCCGACCCCGACGATCCCCGCCCGCTGCCCGTCATCACCATCGACGAGCCGAGCCTGGCCATGACCGTCGGCATCAACACGTCGCCGATGGCTGGCCAGGAGGGGCGCGCGCTCACGGCCCGGCTGGTCAAGAACCGCCTCGACGCCGAGCTCGTCGGCAACGTGTCGATTCGCGTCCTTGCCACCGAGCGCCCCGACACGTGGGAGGTCCAGGGCCGCGGCGAGCTGCAGCTGGCCGTGCTCGTCGAGATGATGCGGCGCGAGGGGTTCGAGCTCACCGTCGGCAAGCCCCAGGTGCTGACTCGAGAGGTCGACGGCGCCGTGCACGAGCCCATCGACCGGGTCACGGTCGACGTGCCCGACGAGTTCCTCGGCGTCATCACCCAGCTCCTCGCCCTGCGCAAGGGGCGCATGGAGCAGATCGTCAACCACGGCACCGGCTGGGTGCGCCTCGACTACCTCGTCCCGGCCCGCGGCCTGATCGGCTTCCGCACCGAGCTGATGACCGAGACCCGCGGCACCGCCCTGATCCACCACGTCTTCGAGCGCTACGAGCCGTGGGCCGGCGCCATCCGGGCCCGCACCAGAGGCTCGCTCGTCGCCGACCGTCGGGGGCCGACGACCGGGTACTCGCTGATGTCACTGCAGGAACGGGGCCAGCTGTTCGTCGAGCCCGGCCTCGAGGTCTACGAGGGCATGGTCGTCGGCGAGAACGCCCGAGCTGACGACATGGACGTCAACCCGACCAAGGAGAAGAAGCTCACCAACATCCGCTCGTCGACGGCCGAGAGCTTCGAGCGGCTGATCCCGCCCCGCCCGATGTCGCTGGAGCAGGCGCTGGAGTTCATCGCCGACGACGAGTGCGTCGAGGTCACCCCGAAGGCCGTGCGCCTGCGCAAGGTCGTGCTCGACCAGACCGAGCGCGGCCGAGCCGCCAAACGGGCCAAGAGCGGCGGCTAGCAGCGAACTGTCCGCCGGAAGCGACCGGATCCGGTCGGAATCAGGCGACAGGTTGGCAGTCGGAGCCGGCGCGCTGGCCGTCGGGGCCGGGCGCGGGGGCGGGGCGGTGCTTGATGGCCTTCGTCGGCGCCACGGTGATCGTCTCGCCGTCGACAGTGGCCACGCCGTCGACGATGAGGCTGAACCCGCCGTCCTCGGTCGGCGGCCACACAAGGGTGACGTCGGGGCGGGCGAGGGCGTTGTCCTGCGAGTGGTGACCGACGCCGCCGACGACGAGCTCGCCGGCGCCCTCGAGCACGGGCGTGACGGCCAGCACGTGGACCCGGCCCGAGTCGCCGACGGTGACGAGGTAGGCGAACCCGTACTCGGCCAACGCCTCCCCCAACGCCGCCACGTCGACCTGCATGCTCATTGGTGCATCCTTGCGTCATGACACGGGTGCGCTGGATCCGCGACCGCCGGGCACCAGCGAGCGGGTCGCCGCAAAGCCGGCGACGAAGAAGCACCGTGTCGCTCGAGCTCGCTCATGCGGTCAACGTAGCGGTCAGCCCGTACCACGGCCCTGCCGCCAGGTCGGACTCGACGATCTGCCTGTCCTCGCGGTCGACCACCTCGACCTCACGGCCCGCCTGCAGCTCGGCCGCTGCCTCGTCGAGCCGGCCGAGGCAGGCCAGCGCCCGGGCCCGAGCTTCGTGCGCGTACGCGAGGTCGAAGTCGATCAATCCCGACTCGGCGACGATCGCCGCACACCGATCGGCGTGCCACAGCGCCAGCTCGCCGTGGCCGAGCACGGCGTGGGTGCGCGACAGCAACCACGCCGCCCGTGAATCGTTCTCCGGCCCCCGACCGCTGGCCCGTCGCCAGTGATAACCGGCGGCGTACGCCCGCTCCAGCAGGTCGGCCGCCTCGTCGTCGGACCGCTCCGCCTCCCCGAGCAGCTCCCACGTCGAGTTGTTGGCCTCGATGCCGGCGAACCGGTGGGCGGCCCCGTCGCCTTCTTCAGGGCGTTCGTCGGGCTCGGCCACCGGCGCCAACGGCTCCCCGGTCTCGAGCAGCGACTTGAGGGAGTCGAGGACCCACGGCCAGCCGACGCCGACGCCGGCCGACGTGACCGGGCTGCGGCCGAGGTCGCGGTGGATCGTGGTCAGGCGGGTGATGCCGTTGCCGGCGTCGGTCAGCTCCCACTCGACGCGGCCAGGCGGCTCCTCGGCGGCGGCGGCGTCGTACAGGACCCGCCACGTGACCACCAGGCGGTGCGGCGGATCGACCTCCTCGACCTCGCCGACGACGGCGTCGGTTCCGTCCTCCATGACGTACCGGTGCCCGCTGCCGACGGTGAGGTTCGACGTGAACGCCGTGCCGTGGAAGTACTTGCGGGTCATCTCGGGGTCGGTCAAGGCGCGCCACACGTCGTCGACGGCGGCGCGGATGTGGGTGCGGAAGATGTGTCGGGGAGCAGTCATCCGTGTCCTTTCCAGGGGTTCAGGCAGTGGTTTCGAGGTCGTGGCGCAGGTCCAACATGGCGGCGGCGACGGGCTGGGCGTACTTGGAGATCCAGCGGTCGTGGAGCTCGCGGATCGGCACCGGGTTGAGGTAGTGCAGCTTGCGGCGCCCGTCGCGGTGGGTGACGACGAGCCCGGCCTGCTCGAGCACGGCGAGGTGCTTCATCACGCCGAAGCGGGTCATCGTCGGCAGGGTGCGACAGAGGTCGCCGAGCGTCCGGCCGTCCCGGGCGAACAGCGCGTCGAGCAGCGATCGGCGGCTCGGGTCGGCCAGCGCCCGGAACACGTCATCGTCAGCTCGCACGGCGCCCACTATAGGTGACCAAACGGTCACCTGTCTACCCCTTTCCCTTGCTGCCACAACGGAGTAGCGTCGTCCGCTGGCGGGCGGGCGCCGGACGTTCCCACCAACGTCCGGTGCCCAACGCCCGCCATCCCCGTCACGAAATCCGACTCATCTGGTCGGGATTTCTGGGTACGCTGGCGGCTCCCCTGACGTACCGCATCGACGCATCCAAGGAGTGACGCAATGGCCGTCCGCCTCGGCGACACCGCCCCCGACTTCACCGCAGAGACCACCGAGGGCACGATCAACTTCCACGAGTGGCTGGGCGACTCGTGGGGCGTGCTGTTCAGCCACCCCAAGGACTTCACTCCGGTCTGCACGACCGAGCTCGGCTACATGGCGAAGATCAAGCCCGAGTTCGACAAGCGCAACGTCAAGATCATCGGCCTGTCGGTCGACGCCCTCGATCGGCACGAGCAGTGGGCCGCCGACATCGAGGAGACGCAGGGCCACGCGCCGAACTATCCGATCATCGGCGACACCGATTTCGAGGTGTCGAAACTGTACGAGATGCTGCCCGCGTCGACGTCCGGTGATCCCCTGCAGCGGACGCCCGCCGACAACCAGACCGTGCGCAACGTGTTCGTCGTCGGTCCGGACAAGAAGCTCAAGCTCATCCTCGTCTATCCGATGACGACGGGGCGCAACTTCAACGAGGTGCTCCGGGTGATCGACTCGCTGCAACTCACCGCCAGTCATCGAGTGGCGACACCCGCCAACTGGCGTCCCGGGGAGGACGTGATCATCGTCTCCGCCGTGACCGACGACGAGGCCAAGGACCTCTTCCCCAACGGCTGGGACGCCCCGAAGCCGTACCTGCGGATCACCAAGCAGCCAAGCGCGTAGGCCGCGAGCGCGTTTTACGACAAGGCCACCGAAACGACGATCGGGCCGACGTAGGTCTCGGACAGCGCCGCCGCCACCTCGAACGAGAAGTGCAGCCCGTCGGGACGGGCCCCGTGCTCCATCGCCGCCGGCCACGCCGTGAGGTCGACGACGCGCACGATGTCGGGATGGGCCGCGGCGAACTCCTCGATCACGCGGCGCAGGACCCGGAAACGTGGAGGCTCGATCATCCGCGCCATGTCGCCCTGCCAGTAGACCTCCGGCGGTGGGGCGATCATCCACGCCACGTGGCCGACGCCGGCGGCCTGGAGCTCGGCCAGCTCGTCCTCGTACCCGGCGCGCAGCTCCGCCTCGAAGCGCGGATCGTCCGGACCGATCGGGCCGACGGCCTCGTCGAAGATGCGCTCGTAGACGTCGCCGACGGTGACCATCACGACGACGACGTCGGGCTGGATGGACAGCAGATCGGCCGCCAGTGCGGCGTGCATGTTCGAGCAGTTGGGCTCGATGACGCCCGCCGGCGCGAACCCGCGCCGCAGCATCCCGCACCCCGGTGCCCACCGCACCTCGACCTGGGCCACGTCGGGGTGGTACGCGGCCCACACCTGCATCCCTCCGCCGAGGGCCGAGGCGGTCGAGTCGCCCGCCACGACGATGCGCACCGGACGGGTCAGGTCGGTGGGAAGGTCCGGCACCTCGGGAAGGGTCGGCGCCGTCGAAGGTGGCGTCGTGGTGGTGGTCGGCGAGACGGTGGTGGCCGGCGCGGTCTCGACGGCGGCCGCCGCTGCGGCGCTCGTCGCCGGCGTCGTAACGGTCGTCGGCGGCGCGGTGATCTCGACGGTCGTCACCGGAGC